>JAYURX010000387.1:0-3146 GCA_043755965.1 Flavobacterium sp.
CTATGCGTTTTTATATATTTGCTCGTTAGACAAAAAATAGATTTTTTACCCTAAAATAATATGAGCGACGAGATTAAAAAGAACAGTTATTCGGCCGATAGTATTCAGGCGTTAGAAGGAATGGAGCACGTAAGAATGCGTCCTTCAATGTACATTGGAGATACTGGAGTAAGAGGTTTGCACCACTTGGTTTATGAAGTAGTTGACAACTCTATCGATGAGGCATTAGCTGGACATTGTGATACAATCGGTGTTATTATAAACGAAGATAATTCGGTTACAGTTGAAGATAACGGACGTGGTATTCCGGTTGATATTCACAAAAAAGAAGGTGTTTCTGCGCTTGAGGTTGTAATGACTAAAATTGGTGCAGGAGGAAAATTTGATAAAGATTCGTATAAAGTTTCAGGCGGACTTCACGGTGTTGGGGTTTCCTGTGTGAATGCACTTTCTGACCACTTGAGAGCTACGGTTTACAGAGAAGGAAAAGTATATGAGCAAGAGTATGAAAAAGGAAAAGCAATGTATCCTGTTAAGCAAATTGGCGAAACAGACAAGCGCGGAACTATGGTTACTTTTCATCCTGATAAATCCATATTTACACAAACCATAGAGTATTCTTACGATACCATTGCTGGTCGTATGCGTGAATTGTCTTTTTTGAACAAAGGAATTACGATTACGCTTACTGACAGGAGAGATGTGAATGATAAAGGGGAATTTGCCTCAGAAGTTTTTCATTCAAAGGAAGGTTTAAAGGAATTCGTTCGGTTTTTAGATAAAGGAAGGGAAGCTATTATTTCACATGTTATCAACATGGAGCTCGATAAAGGAGAAGTTCCTGTTGAAGTGGCTTTGGTTTATAATACCAGCTATTCTGAAAATATATTTTCCTATGTAAATAATATTAATACGCACGAAGGAGGAACGCATTTACAAGGTTTCCGTATGGGTTTAACGCGTACGTTGAAAAAGTATGCGGATTCTTCGGGTCTGTTGGATAAATTAAAATTCGAAATCACTGGTGACGATTTCCGTGAAGGATTGACCGCTATTATTTCGGTAAAAGTTCAGGAACCACAGTTTGAAGGGCAGACCAAAACCAAATTGGGTAACAGGGAAGTTGTTTCTCCGGTTTCTCAGGCTGTTGCCGAAATGTTGGAGAATTATCTTGAAGAAAATCCAAATGACGCCCGAATCATTGTCCAAAAAGTAATCCTTGCGGCTCAGGCTCGTCATGCAGCTAAGAAAGCACGTGAAATGGTACAGCGTAAAACCGTTCTTGGCGGTGGAGGCTTACCCGGAAAATTATCTGATTGTTCAGAACAAGATCCGGCAAAATGTGAGGTTTACCTAGTCGAAGGAGATTCGGCTGGTGGAACGGCTAAGCAAGGTCGTGACAGAAATTTTCAGGCGATTTTGCCTTTGAGAGGTAAGATTCTGAACGTAGAAAAAGCAATGCCCCACAAAGTTTTTGAAAACGAAGAGATAAGAAATATTTTCACGGCACTTGGGGTTACCATTGGGACTGAAGAAGATTCTAAAGCATTAAACTTAGAAAAACTGCGTTACCACAAAGTAATCATCATGTGTGATGCCGATGTTGATGGTAGTCATATTTCTACTTTGATTTTGACATTCTTTTTCCGTTTTATGAAAGAACTGATTGAAGGCGGACACATTTATATTGCGGCTCCACCTTTATATTTAGTAAAGAAAGGAAACAAAAAAGAATACGCATGGAACGATGACCAACGCGATATTGCCAACCAAAAGATGGGTGGAAGCGCCGCAATCCAACGTTATAAAGGTCTTGGAGAGATGAACGCGGAACAGTTATGGGAAACTACCATGGATCCAAGTTTCAGGACGCTACGTCAGGTTACCATTGATAGTTTAGCAGAGGCGGATAGAGTTTTCTCCATGTTGATGGGAGATGAAGTTCCGCCACGTAGAGAGTTTATCGAGAAGAATGCGGTGTACGCTAAGATTGATGCCTAAAAAAAAGTTTATAGTTTGTGGTTTATTGTTTTTAGTTAACCACAAACTACAAACCATAAACTATAAATAACAAATATTATACAAATGAAAGTTACGATTGTAGGAGCAGGAAACGTTGGTGCGACATGCGCAGATGCTATTGCTTACAGAAGAATTGCCAGCGAAATTGTGTTGGTTGATATCAGGGAAGGTTTTGCAGAAGGAAAAGCGTTAGATATTATGCAAACGCAAACTACTTTAGGTTTCAATACCAAAGTTTCAGGAAGTACCAATGATTATACTAAAACAGCCAATAGCGATGTTGTAGTAATCACGTCCGGAATTCCGAGAAAGCCCGGAATGACCCGTGAAGAACTTATCGGTATCAACGCAGGAATTGTAAAATCGGTGGCGGAAAGTTTATTGCAGCATTCTCCAAAAGCGGTTTTTGTGATCGTTTCCAATCCGATGGATACGATGACGTATCTGACTTTCAAATCGTTGGGTTTACCAAAAAACAGAATCATTGGAATGGGCGGTACGCTTGATAGTTCACGTTTCAAAACCTATTTATCATTGGCTTTGGACAAACCGGCAAATGATATACAGGGAATGGTAATTGGTGGTCACGGAGACACAACCATGATTCCGTTGACACGTTTGGCTTCTTATAACGGAGTTCCGGTTTCTGAGTTTTTATCAGCTACTGCATTAGAAAAAGTTGCCGCTGACACTATGGTTGGTGGTGCTACACTAACAGCTTTGTTAGGAACTTCGGCATGGTATGCGCCGGGTGCATCGGTGGCTTTTTTGGTAGATAGTATTTTGCACGACCAGAAGAAACTAATTCCGTGTTCAGTTTACCTTGAAGGTGAATATGGCCAAAGCGATATTTGTATTGGGGTTCCATGCATCATCGGTAAAAACGGAGTAGAAAAGATTGTTGACATCACTTTAAATGCTGATGAAAAGGCAAAATTTGCTAATAGTGCGGATGCGGTTAGAGCAATGAATGGTGACCTGAAATCGATATTAGGATAAAGGTTATTTATAACTGAAACTATATAAAGAGGCTGTTCATTTTTCAGCCTCTTTTTTTGTTAAAGAAATAGTATCAAACAAAAGCCACAGACAAAATCTTTGTGACTTTTGAAAGAAACTTTTGA
>JAYURX010000388.1:0-7397 GCA_043755965.1 Flavobacterium sp.
GGAACTGTAGCGAATTGATAATCGTAAACATGACTAAATTTGAATGTCAGATTATAGGTTTGCGTATCGTCGGCTATATCAAAATTAAATGTTCTTACATCATCTTTTTGCCAACGATTATCTTCCCCGAAATCAACAAATTCACTGTAATTATTGGGGTTGGAACAGGAAATGAAAACCGTAAGTAAAGAAAGTAAGAGTAAGAGTTTTGTTTTCATAAAGAGGTCATTTTTATTTATTTAAAACGCTTTTTTTTTAACTTTTATTGTGCCCAAAAAAGTTTAGCCAAACAACTGCTCCACGACTTCTTCAATTTTGGAAACCAAAACGATTTTTATTCCGGGGAATTTAGCTGAAATCTTATTGTACTTAGATACAAAGATAGTCGAAAACCCTAGTTTTTCAGCTTCCTGAATGCGTTGTTCTACGCGATTTATGGGACGGATTTCGCCAGAAAGACCAACTTCGCCGGCAAAACAAACATCTTTGCCCACTGCGATATCTTCATTGGAAGACAAAATTGCAGCCACAACGGCCAAATCAATCGCAGGATCATCCACAGAAATCCCGCCGGTTACGTTTAAGAAAACATCTTTGGTTCCGAGACGAAAGCCTGCCCGTTTTTCCAATACGGCCAAAATCATATTCAACCTTTTGGCGTTATAACCTGTCGTGCTTCGTTGTGGAGTTCCATAAACTGCGGTAGAAACCAGAGCCTGGATTTCTATCATCAAAGGGCGCATTCCTTCTAGTGTCGATGCGATGGCTGTTCCCGAAAGTTCTTCTTCGCGATGCGAAATTAATATCTCTGAAGGATTGGAAACTTCACGCAAACCAGAGCCTTGCATTTCATAAATTCCCAGTTCGGCAGTGGAACCAAAGCGATTTTTCAGCGAACGGAGTATTCGGTATACATGATTTCTGTCGCCTTCAAACTGCAGCACTGTGTCGACCATGTGCTCCAAAATTTTTGGTCCGGCAATGTTTCCGTCTTTGGTAATATGGCCAATCAGGATAACGGGAATATTGGTTTCTTTGGCAAACTTTATCAATTCTGCCGTAGTTTCCCTGATTTGAGAAATGCTTCCCGCAGTGGATTCAATATAATCGGTATGCAATGTTTGTATCGAATCGATAATGACGATATCGGGTTCGGTTTCTACAATGTGCCGGAAGATATTTTGGGTTTTGGTTTCGGTCAAAATGTAGCAATTGTCACTATTCGGGTTGATACGTTCAGCCCGCATTTTTATTTGCTTCTGGCTTTCTTCGCCCGAGACATACAAGGTTTTATATGGTAATTTTAAGGAAATCTGCAATAGCAATGTGCTTTTGCCAATCCCCGGTTCGCCTCCCAAAAGGATTAAGGAACCCGGAACAATTCCGCCACCTAGAACACGATTCAATTCACCATCAGTACTGTCCATCCGAACTTCCTGCGTGGAATCGATTTCTTTTATTCGGAGTGGTTTTGAAACTCTTTTAGAATCAGTACTCGAAGGTTTCCAACTCGTTTTTTCTTCCTTTTGAATAATTTCTTCGGCAATGGTGTTCCATTCTTTGCACGAATTGCATTGGCCTTGCCATTTGGCATATTGTGCTCCGCAATTCTGACAAAAAAAAGTAGTTTTTACTTTAGACATTATTCCGTTTTTTTCTCTTCTGTTGGCGTGTCAGTAGTTGGCGTATCAGTTGGAGTTGCTTCGGTTGGTGTATCTGTTGGTGCAGGTTCCTCTACAACAGGTTCTTCTTTTCCTTTCTTTCCTTTTTTAGGCAACAACTTTTTCAGTTCGTCAGCTCTTTCAATCATCATATCTTTGGTTAAATCACCTATTTCTTCGCGTTGAAAAGCGGTCATATACGATTTAACAGCTTTTGCGTTCTCACCTGTTTTTTCATACATCTGACCCATTTGATAATCATAAAGCATTGATTTAGGATAATTCTTTTTGGATAATTGAGCCAATTTTTCAAACTCATTGTAGGCTTTGTTTTTTAGGATTGCTGCTTCTATCGCTTTGAAATCGTTTAAACGAATAGGCAGTTTTAATGCAAAGGATTTTTCAATAACCTCATATTTTTTTGCCAGGTAATCGACATATCCTGAAGGCAATACTGCTATTTTTTCATTAAATTCTGTGGTTGAAATCGGTTGGTAAACCGCAAATATTTGGTATAGAGCACTTGGAATAGAATTCAAAACCAATGAATAATGCGATGCTCCTTTGAAATCGTCAAATCTATAATTGAGTGTTGGTTTATTAATTTTTTTGGCCACTTCATCCAAGGCTATAATTCGGTTACGCATTTTTTTTACATCGCCGTCGGCTGAGGAATGATAGTAAAAAATCGGTTTTTGAATGGCTGCTAATCTATCCGGAATTTGTCCTTCCATTCCTTTTGGAAGTTCCGGACTCATTGAGATATAGGCGTCAAAAATAGGAATGTCTTTGTAGAGATAACAATTCAAAAAGCCTGCAGTTGTGTCTAATCCGGCAATCATTTTAAACGGAGCGGTTCTGTATTTTTTTTCTATATAAGGCAACAACTCCATCCCAATAAACTCAAAGAATGCTTCGCCTTTTTCTGTTGGCAAACCATTTTCATCGTCAACAGCACAGTCGGCCTCGCGTTCGTTGTTTTTATTTTGGGTAATCCCAACTATAATAACTTCAGGCAAATCGTCCCAATAGTTGCCATAACTCAACGCGCCCTGAAAAGCATCAGAAAGAAAATCGCCATCCAATAATACTAAAACAGGATATTTTTGACTTTGATGTCTGTCATAAGATGGCGGTAAACCAATGGTAATTTCCCGATCTTCGTTCAGCCTTTTAGACGATATGGTATCGGTTACTTTTTGGGAGAAAATAGCATTGGAACAAATGAAAAATAAAAGCAGGATATTTCTTTTCATGACAGTAGAATTAGTTTTATTGCGCTTCGCTCCATACAATTCGGCGCGACGCCTCGGGTTAATAGCACTCTGTTAAATTGACAAGCAAGATAACAAAATTATCTATTTCTATTTAAAACCGGAAGCAAAACATAGGAAATCAATCCGAGAAGAATTGCCAAAATTGTTTGTGATGTCCAAACCAGCCATCCAAAAGCGGTACCGATGTCTTTTGTAATTCCGTACAGGGAAAAAATTAATGCGATTGAAAAAGGATAAGCGCCTAATCCACCATTAGAAAAACCTACGGCTAGGCTGCCAAAAATAAAGCCCATAATCACGATGTCAAAACTGATTTTTGAGGTTTCGGGCAGTGCAAAAATGGCAACATAAAACATCATTAGATAAGAAAACCATATAAAAAACGAATGAAAGATGAATTTCCATTTGTCTTTCATTTTATAAACAGTGGTGATGCCTTCTACCAATCCGGATAATTTTTGCTTTAGTTTTTTGATTATTTCCCATTCGGCATAAATCCAAATTAGGATAAAAATAAAGAGTAACACTACGCCAACGCAGCCGGTAATAATCAGTGACTGCAACGATACATGCTGGCTCAAAAGGAATTGATAAATTTGGTCAAACTGCGAAACAAATCCAATAAAAACAAAGAGGAAGAATATAAGTAAATCGACAATTCTTTCGGCAACTATTGTCCCAAACGCTTTGTCAAAAGGAACATCTTCATATTTTTTCAGCAAAGCGGCACGCGAAATTTCACCTGAACGCGGAACGGTTAGATTCATCAGATAAGAAACGCAAACCGTGAAGAAATTAGTAGAGAATTTGGTTTTATACCCCAAATGAGTTAGCGCAAACTTCCAGCGATACGCTCTCGACCAATAGCCCAAGCACGCAATCATTAATGACAATAAAATATAATTGTAATTTGCCTTTTCAAAACTGATTTTTATCTTCTCAATTTCCTCGGAAGTCAATGTAGTATATTGATAGTATATGATTCCGATTCCTATTAAAAGAGGAATGAGAATTGTCAACCATTTGCCGATTTGTTTTTTCAAGAGAGTTTAGGTCAGGGAATTATTTGTTTCGTTTGGAAAAACCAACCAGGGTTTGAAGCTTTTTGCTTCCTCAAAATCCATTAAAGCATAGGACATAATAATAATAATATCGCCTTTATGAACTTTTCTTGCAGCCGGGCCATTTAAAGTAATATCGCCCGAATTTTTTGCGCCTTTGATAACATAAGTGTCAAAACGTTCTCCGTTATTGACATTTACAATGGAAACTTTTTCGCCTTCAATCAGGTTTGCGGCGTCCATTAAGGTTTCGTCAATAGTGATGCTGCCAATATAATTTAAATCGGCGCCGGTAACTTTTACCCTGTGAATCTTAGATTTTACTACTTCAATTTGCATGGTCCAAAAGTAAATTAATTTAATGAAATCGTATCAATCAATCTGATTTTGTTAACAAAAACTGCGATGAAAGCGCGATATTTTTTGGAAGGACTTTTTCTGATGCAGGGTAATAAGGTTGCTTCGTCTGCAATTTGAAAATATTCTAATTCAAAACTACTCTGAGTCTCAAATGTTTTGGTGACATATTCCGCCACCGCTTTAGCCGACTTTGTTTTAAATAGATTCCTGGCCTGCGAAATAGTTTTATAGATAATTGCGGCGTCTTTTCGTTCAGCATCTGATAATCTTTCGTTACGCGAACTCATGGCTAACCCATTGGCTTCTCTGTGAATTGGGCAACCAATTACATTAACAGGCATCTTGGCTTTTTCAACCATTTTTTTCACGATCTGCAATTGCTGAAAATCCTTTTCGCCAAAGTAGGCGTTGGTAGGTTTTATGATTTCGAAGAGTCGTTTTACGATAGTTCCCACTCCGTCAAAATGTCCGGGACGAAACTTACCTTCCATCTGGTTTTCCAAACCATCAAAATCGAACGGTGTAGAAACCGTTTTGCCTTCATAAATATCATCAACACTTGGTGCAAATACGATAATGTCGTTAGAAACGGTTTTTATTTTTTCAATGTCTTTGTCTAATGTTTTAGGATATTTGGCTAAATCCTCGGCGTTGTTAAATTGTGTCGGATTGACAAAAATACTAATGAGACTGATAGGGTTATGTTTTAAGGATTCTTCAAGCAATGAGAGGTGTCCTTCGTGAAGCGCACCCATTGTGGGCACAAAACCAATAGACGTTTCTTTGTTTGAAACAGATTTGAGATAAGAAACTAACTCGTTTTGAGTGTTAAAAAGAAGCATTGGCTTTCAGTAAATGAGTTGCAAACTTACCATTTTCATAAATAACTCCATAAATTTTTGTACTTTTGCCTGTTTTTTATTGCCAATAAATAAAGTAGATTAGATTATGGAAGATAAGAGGATATTGTATGTATCATCTGAAGTGGTGCCGTATTTGGCTGAAAATGAGGTTTCTTTACTGTCATATGATGTTCCCAAAATGATAAATGATCAAGGAGGACAGATTAGGATTTTTATGCCAAGATATGGCAATATTAATGAGAGAAGACATCAATTACATGAAGTGATTCGGTTGTCGGGAATGAATTTAGTGGTTAACGATTTAGATATGCCGCTGATTATTAAAGTAGCCTCTATCCCAAAAGAAAGAATCCAGGTTTATTTTATAGATAATGATGAATATTTCAAGAGAAAAGCCACTTTCAGTGATGAAGACGGCGTGCTCTATCCTGATAACGACGAAAGAGCCATTTTCTTTGCCAAAGGGGTTGTAGAAACTGTTAAAAAATTAAATTGGGTTCCGGATATTATTCATGTCCATGGATGGTTAGCAAGTTTATTGCCTATTTATATGAAGCATTATTACAAAGATGAAGCTTTGTTTTCGGAAACAAAAATTGTAACTTCGGTATATAGCCAGTCTTTTGACGGTACTCTTGACACCGAAATGATAAACAAGATAATATTTGACGGCGTTCCTCGAGATGCTATTCAGGAATTAGAATTACCTAATTATGAAAACCTTATTAAAGCAGCTGTTAAGCACTCAGATGCCGTTATAATTGCCTCTGAAAATGTATCGGTAAGTTTAACAAAATTTATAGAATCTTCAGGAAAACCTTTTTTACCTTTCGCCCCGAAAGACAAAATTACCGAAGCATACACAGCTTTTTATAAAAGTATGCTTTCTTAAAAAACAGATAATTTTTATGTACAAAAACTCTTTTTTACGCCCAATTTTAATTGTTGGATTGATAACTGTGATTTTCGCGTCCTGCGATAAAGATTTTAATGAATTAGGAACTGACATTGTGGGCGATGATCATTACGGATTTGAAAAATACACCGACGCAACTGTAAAAGCATACAATCAAAAACTGGGGCCGATTGCTTCAAATAATTTGCCGATAAATCCACTTGGGTTTTATTCTAATCCGGCTTTTGGAAGCACACAGGCTAATTTCGTAACCCAGTTAGAGCTTTCGACCATTAGTCCTGTTTTTAATAATACCGATACCGAACTTTATGTAGATCTTCCAGTTATTGATAGTGTAATTATGGATATACCCTATTTTAAGACATTGGAACCAGACAGTCCGGATGACATTAAAGGGTATGAGTTGGATTCCATTTATGGAGCAGCAGTTGGAAGCACAGCATCTAAGTTTATGTTGAGCGTTTTTGAATCTAAATATTTTTTAAGAGATTTAGATCCCGCACAATCTTTAGCGGAACAACAATTGTTTTATACCGATCAAAATAATCTGATTAACAATAATTTAGATCCAGCTTTAAACAATGCTCCTCTTACGGACCCGGCTTCGGGTGTAGAAGGAACTCACAATGCAGATGGTCGTGAAAACCAGAATTTTTATTTTGATAAAAAGGAACATAAATTAACAACCTATGAATCGGATGGAGTTACTAAAAAATATACCAGATATGTGCCTTCAATGCGATTGCATTTAGACACTATTTTTTTTAAAAATAAAATTTTAAATGCACCAACTAGCCAATTAGCTAATAATGCTGTATTTAAAAATTATTTCAGAGGAATATATTTTAAAGTTGAACATGGTGGCAATCCAGGTGCGGGAAATATGGCAATGCTAAATTTCAAAGCCGGAAAAATTACTATATATTACAAAGAAGATAAAATTACCCCGGATAACTTGACTACTGACGCAGATGAATACAAACTGGAAAGAGTAAGCAAATCATTCCCATTAAATCTTAGCGGAAACACTATAAGTTTATTGGAAAACTCTAATGAAAACACCGATTATCTGACTGCTGCTAATAGTTCGTCGGAAGCATCAAGGCTTTATTTAAAAGGAGGCGAAGGCGCCATGTCTGTTATTGATTTATTTGGATCAGTTGACCTAAAAGGATATACCCTAAATCCTGCTTTTAATGCAAGTCTTGCTATCAGTACATCAAATCCTAAATATATCGTCAATAATACTCCAAACGGAA
>JAYURX010000389.1:0-3137 GCA_043755965.1 Flavobacterium sp.
TGTTTTGAAGTTGTGTTTTGTTTGTTGTTAGGTTGCCCACAAGCATTTAGTATGAATAGTGGCAGCAAAAGTAAAAAGTTAAAAATTGATTTTCGCATATCGTTTGATTTTAAATCTGATACAAATTTACGCTACATATACGAGGCAAAATGTCAAGTAGATTACAAATTGCAGCTATTTAAGGAAAGTTTAACGGTTGTTTGATTAGTATAATTATGGAGGCTTATTTTTTTTCGTATTTTTGCCCTTCGACTGTACTTCGACTGCGCTCAGTATAGACTACTCAGGGTGGCAAATAATATACGTTATGATTGAAGAACAAGTAATTCTGGTTAATAAGCAGGATGAACCTATAGGTTTAATGGATAAACTCGAAGCGCACGAAAAAGCAATTTTGCATCGAGCTTTTTCTGTTTTTGTATTGAATAGCAACAACGAAATCATGTTGCAGCAACGCGCACACCATAAATACCATTCGCCTTTGCTTTGGACCAATACCTGTTGTAGTCATCAACGTGATGGCGAATCAAATATTCAGGCCGGAACACGAAGGTTGTATGAAGAAATGGGTTTCAAAACCGAGCTTAAGGAATTGTTTCATTTTATTTATAAAGCGCCATTCGATAACGGTTTGACCGAACATGAGTTAGACCACGTGATGATTGGTTATTATAACGACGACCCAAAAATCAATCAGGAAGAAGTAGAAAGCTGGAAATGGATGAAAATTGAAGAGGTAAAAACCGATATGAATAAAAACCCGAATATTTACACAGTTTGGTTCAAAATAATTTTTGATGAATTTTATCACTATTTAGAAGACCATAAAATTTAGGAATTGGGATTTAGGAATTAGGATTTATGCCTTTTTCTTAAAAATCCTAAATCATGAAATCCTTAACCCTTAATCAAAATGAGAGTAACCGTTTCAAGAAAAGCACATTTCAATGCCGCGCATCGTTTATACCGCAAGGATTGGTCAATGGAGAAAAACGATGTTGTTTTTGGCAAGTGCAATAATCCAAACTTCCACGGACACAATTACGAGTTAACGGTTTCGGTGACTGGCGAGATTGATCCTGAAACAGGTTATGTTATCGATACCAAAATAGTAGCCGATTTAATCAAACTGCATATAGAAGAAGCTTTCGACCATAAAAACCTAAACCTTGATGTTCCTGAATTTGCCGACTTAAATCCGACAGCTGAAAATATAGCAGTTGTTATTTGGCAAAAACTCCGAAAACATATCGATGCGAATAAAGATTTAGAAGTTGTACTTCGGGAAACACCAAGAAATTCTGTAACCTTCAACGGAAAATAATGGCATTGCAGCTAGGAGACAAAATTCCAAATTTCGCGGCCATTGATACTCATGGAAATTTGTTTGACAGCGATGAAGTTATTGGCAAAAAGCCAGTTGTTATTTATTTTTATCCAAAAGACAATACCAGAGTTTGTACGGAACAAGCCTGTTCTTTCCGCGACCAGTATGAAGACTTCAAAGCTTTGGGTGCTGAAGTCATTGGCATTAGTGGTGACAGCCTGAAATCACATGTTGCTTTTGCCAATAAGCATCATTTACCTTTTATTTTGCTTTCAGATTCAGACAAAAAGATCAGAAAAGCTTTTGGTGTTCCCAATGATTACCTTGGACTAATTCCAGGTAGAGCGACTTATGTTGCCGATAAAAAAGGAATAATTCAATTGATTTTCGACAGCACTTCCGGTAAAATACATATCGATAAAGCACTCGAAATCCTGAAAACAATGTAATTTTGTTTAAAAATTAGCTATAATGAAATTATATCCGTTACAATTCGAACCTATATTGAAAGAGAGAATCTGGGGCGGAACCAAGTTAAAAACTTTTCTCAACAAACCTATAACTTCTGGTATTACCGGCGAAAGCTGGGAAATATCCACGGTTGAAAATGATGTCAGCATTGTTGCTAATGGTTCTTTAAAAGGAAAGTCGCTGAACGAAGTCATTAACGAATTTCCCGAAGCAGTTTTGGGAATGAAGGTTTACGAACAATTCGGAAAACAATTTCCGTTACTTTTTAAATATCTCGATGCACGCGAGGATTTGTCGATTCAACTGCATCCGAATGATGAATTGGCAAAAAAACGCCACAATTCCTTTGGTAAAACCGAAATGTGGTACGTTATGCAGGCAGATACAGATGCAAGATTGATTGTTGGTTTCAAAGAAAAATCGTCACCCGAAGAATACCTGAAACACATTCACAACAACACAATAGTTGATATTTTAGATACCAAAAAAGTAAAACAGGGTGATGTTTTTTTCCTGGCAACAGGAACTATTCATGCCATTGGAGCCGGAATTGTTGTTGCCGAAATTCAGCAAACTTCGGATATAACCTATCGCATTTATGATTTTGACCGGGTAGATGCCAATGGAAATAAGCGCGAACTCCACGTCGATTTGTCATTGGAAGCGGTCAATTACGAGACGGTTGAAGCTCAAAAGCACTATTCTAAAATGGAAAACATTTCCAACCAAGTTGTTAATTGCAACTACTTTACAACCAATTTCATTCCGCTTGACGGAAGTAGTAAAATTTACAAACACGGTGATTCCTTTACCGTTTATATGTGTGTTGATGGCGAGTTCCAGCTGACAATTGATGATAATAACTATAGCTATAAAAAAGGAGATGCACTTTTGCTGCCGGCAAGTTTGACTGATTTTCAGCTTTCGGGGAAAGCATCAATTTTAGAAATTTATATTTCGTAGCTTGTTTTCTAAAGATTTAGTGTAATTTTGCACCGAATTTAAAAATAAAGAAAATGCCAAGTGTTAAAAATTTAAAGAAAGATATTAACTTCGTATAGGTGATATTATTGAAGCAGTTTACATTTATGAAATGACAACTTCAGGAAAACCATCTAACAAAACAAACGCTATCATTGATGAAGCTATCACGTCTTTTGACGGTTTGATTGAAAAAGTTAATGCTAAGAAAGTAGAAAATAAAAAAGCGCATTTCAAGCAAATCAATGCAGATTTAGAACAAACTGCAAATCAATTGGTTGAAAAAATCAACGCTCTTTAATAGAAAAAAGTTGTCAAAAGTTTTGGTGGATTAAAATTCACTTTTATATTTGCAAAA
>JAYURX010000390.1:0-3136 GCA_043755965.1 Flavobacterium sp.
TCGATTGCAAGAATAATTAATAAACATTCGTGTATTCGTGGCAAAAAAATAAAATGGAGATATATCAAGAATTACTACATTTAAAACTAGCCAATAAAAAACTGCTCGCCATTTTAATCGATCCCGATAAAGTGGCAACGGAAGCCGTTTCCGTTTTGGCACAAAAAATAAAGCAATCACCGGCTACCCATATTTTTGTTGGCGGAAGTTCGTTTGATGGCCATCATCTGGATGAAATCATTGCTGGGTTAAAGAAAAAAATTACTCTCCCGATTTTGCTTTTCCCGGGAAATCCGTCACAGATTTCGGCAGAAGCTGACGGCATTTTGTACCTGATGCTGCTTTCGGGGAGGAATCCGGATTATCTGGTGGAGCATCAGATTGATGCTGTTCCTATTCTTGAACAATCCAATCTGGAAGTAATTTCTACAGGCTATATTTTAATTGAAAGCGGGAGCGAAACTGCCGTCGAACGCGTGAGTCAAACCAAACCTTTGGCTACAGCCAACATCAATTATATATCGCAAACCGCAAAAGCAGGGGAATTAATTGGCAACAAACTCATCTATCTCGAAGCCGGAAGCGGCGCGCAAAATGCGGTTCCAATGGAAATTATAAAAAGTGTTTCTGAAAGGATTTCCGTTCCGTTGCTTGTTGGTGGAGGCATTCGCTCGAAAAAGCAAATCGAGGAAGCTTACTATGCTGGCGCTGATTTGGTCGTAATCGGAACGGCTTTTGAAAATGATCTAAATTTTTTTGATTGAAGAATGAAGAATGAAGATTTTTGATCTCAGAATGAAAGATAATCTATCTAGGAAATAAACATTAAAAGATGACATTAAATAAATCTGCAATCTAAAATCGTTAATCTACAATCAAAAATCCAATGTTTGAATTCCTGTTTGACCAATATAAAAGCTATCCAACCTACATAATTGTATTGGAACTCACTGCCATAGTCTTCGGATTGCTGAGTGTTTGGTATGCCAAAAAAAATAATATCTGGGTTTTCCCAACGGGAATCATCAACACTTCGATTTACGTTTATCTGCTTTGGAAATGGTCTTTGCTCGGCGATATGATGATTAATTTTTATTATGTCGTAATGAGTATTTACGGCTGGTATAACTGGACACGCAAGAAGGATGAAGGAATTAAATTCCCGATTTCACGGATGACTTTGTCAGAAAAGAAATGGTCTTTGCTCATTTTTGTGTTAACCATCGGTTTTGTGATAGTTGTTTACACATTTTTTGATAAATTTACCCACTGGACATCGTACGTCGATACGTTGGTCACCGGAATTTTCTTTGTGGCGATGTGGCAGATGACGCGGAGGAAACTCGAGAACTGGATTTTATGGATTATTGGTGATATCATTTCGATTCCGATGTATTATGCCAAAGGATATTCGTTTACGAGTATTCAATATTTAATTTTTACAATAATTGCCATTTTAGGTTATTTGGAATGGAAGAAAACTTTACAACGAAAGACAGCTTAGCGAAGCAGCACGGTTTTACAGAGGCAGACTTTGAGCAAATCAAAGGTTTGGGCATTTCGTTGGATAAAATCGAAGGCGAACTTTTGTTGTTTCAATTGGGAATTCCAAAGATTATGCTCGAAAAACCAGCTAAAATTGATGACGGTATTGTAAAATTGTCATATGACGAATTTCAAAGACATGCCCATTTTTTTGATG
Source organism: Flavobacterium sp. (assembly GCA_043755965.1). GTDB lineage: Bacteria > Bacteroidota > Bacteroidia > Flavobacteriales > Flavobacteriaceae > Flavobacterium. Next base: position 1,703 of record JAYURX010000390.1, read on the forward strand.
CAAAAAAGCAGAATTTAAAGCTCAAGAAATTTGTTCCGGCTTCGGGCGCAGCAAGCAGGATGTTTAAGTTTTTAAACGAGTTTCTCAATGATTTCGACCACGAAAACGAAACCATAAACGCTTATATCAATAGGAAGAAGGATAAAAACCTGCCTATATTCCTGGCCGGAATTGAAAAATTCCCTTTCTATGATGAAGTAAAAGCTAAAGTGAAAGAACTTTATGCAGATTATTATTCTTTGGAAAGCCACGAGAAAAGCTACCGATTCATTAAGGCCATGTTGGCGCCTGAACATTTTGATTTTTGCAATAAACCAAAAGGCGTTTTGAATTTCCACAAATATGCCACAGAAATTGCAACTCCGGTTGAAGAACATTTGAACGAATGTGCTTTTTATGCCAGCTCGAATTCGGTGTCGCATTTGCATTTTACCGTTTCTGATCATCATGAAGATTTATTTCAAGACATAATTGACCGGGTAAAGCAAAAAGTAGAAGAGAAGTCGAAAACCACACTTCATGTCAGCTATTCCCATCAGGACAAAAGCACCGACACGATTGCAGTTACCACAACCAATGAGCCATTCCGCAATGACAACGGGCAATTGGTTTTTCGTCCGGGCGGTCATGGTGCCTTAATTAATAACTTAAATAATCTTGATGCTGATGTGATTTTTATCAAAAATATAGATAATGTTATTCAGAATCATATTCAGGAAACTACGCTGTATAAAAAAGCACTGGCCGGTGTTTTGATTGATTTGCAGCAACAGATTTTCAAAATCCTGAAAGCAGTAGAAAATGATGAAATAGCAGAAAAAAACATACCAGAAATCATTGATTTCATGGCGCAAAAACTGAACATCGATGTTTTGGAAAATTTTTATAAATATACAATCGAGAATAAATTAGAGTTCATAAAAAACAAGTTAAACCGTCCAATCAGGGTTTGCGGAATGGTGAAAAATGAAGGCGAGCCCGGCGGCGGACCATTTTGGGTAAAAAGCTATAAAGGCAATGTTTCACTCCAAATTGTAGAAAGTTCCCAAGTAGATACGCGCAATAACGAGCAGGCCCAAATTTTGGCAAAAGCCACCCATTTTAATCCCGTAGATTTAGTATGTGCTACCAAAAACTATTGCGGGGAGAAATTTGACTTAACCCAATATGTAGATCAAAGCACAGGATTTATTGTATCTAAACACAAAAATGGCAACGAGCTGAAAGGCTATGAATTGCCGGGATTATGGAATGGCGCCATGGCAAAGTGGATTACCGTTTTTGTAGAAGTTCCATTGGTTACCTTTAATCCGGTGAAAACAGTTAACGATTTGCTAAAACCTGCACATCAACCTCAAGATGGAAACTGAAAAAATCATTACTGAACTCAATTTCAAAGCTGTCAGAAGCTCGGGTCCAGGTGGACAAAATGTA
>JAYURX010000391.1:0-7362 GCA_043755965.1 Flavobacterium sp.
GGGGTATTTGCAGATCAAATTTTCAAATCGCAAACCCAGCAATATTGGCTTGGCCATTCCTTTAAAATCTTCGAAGGGAATAGCGAAGATTACAGAACCACAAATCTTGTTACTACTTTTGGATACAAAGATGTTAATTATCTCAAAAATCCAACTTTGCAATATGATCCCTCACAGTTTTTTGCATCTGAAAAATTATATTTAGCTACAATTGGTGTCAATAACCAAAAATTTTCGGAAGACAAGTATTTATTCAATTTCGGCATTATTGAAGATGTCCCCTATGGCCAGGTGTATGCTATAACCGGTGGTTTTCAGGATAAAAACAATAACCGAAGATCTTATTTTGGTGGACGATTTGCCTATGGGAATTATTTCGATTTTGGTTACCTAAGTACAAATATTGAATTGGGAAGTTTTTTTAAAAGCGGTCGTAGCGAAGAAACAACGCTGAGAATCGAAGCCAATTATTTTACTAGTTTGCTTTCTATCGGGAGTTGGAGAATACGACAGTTTATTAAGCCCACGTTAGTGCTTGGAACCCACAGGGCGCCAATTATAAAAGATCGGGTTACGATTTCTGAGGATAATGGGCTTTCAGGTTTTGATAACCCTTTGATTAATGGAACCAGAAAACTCTTTACCTCTTTTCAAACACAAACGTATCTGCCGGGAAATTGGCACGGATTCCATTTTAGTCCATTCGTTAACATGACTTTGGGTATGCTTGGTGATGAAAGTAATGAGTTTTTTAATGATAAAATATATTCCATTTTTAGTATAGGTGCTTTAATAAATAATGATTACCTGGTGTTCAATAGTTTTCAGATTTCTTTCTCGTTCTATCCTTCTATCCCTTTTCAGGGAACCAATGTTTTCAAAACTAACTCTTTTAAAAACAACGATTTAGCCCTGCCAGATTTCCAAATTGGTGAGCCAACAATAGTTCCTTATAATTAACCCATGCTGCTTTTAGAGTTACCTATTTTGTAAGTATATTTGTTGTAAACGGCTGAAATAGTGTAATTCATCGATTAATTTTGGTATTTAGTCTATGTATTGCTACGTTTATTCTACCAAACATAAAACCCTAATTCCATGGAAACAAATTACATATCTGATGGAATGGTGAAAAAACATTATCGCTGTTCCCTACTTGGCCATCGCTTTGTAGAAACCAAAAAAGTAAACAACCACTTTAGTGAATTTGAATGTTCAACTTGTAAAATACAGGTAACAAACGACACCAGAGGTCAAAAGATAACATTGACATCGAAACTTAAAGACATCAATGAAACACTTTTTTATTTGAATTTAAAGAAACAATTTCTTTCCAAATTCTACTTTCGAAAAGAGTAGTAACAAAATAAGGTTTTAGTCGTCCTATTCAAAACCTTAAAAAAAAGTCGTTGGAATCTACTATACTTTCTATTAAAAATCTTCACAAACGTTACGGTAAAATTCATGCCGTAAATAATGTTTCCCTTGAAATACATAAAGGTAATGTCTACGGAATTCTTGGTCCAAATGGTTCAGGGAAATCTACAACTTTAGGAATAGTATTGAACGTTGTCAACAAAACTTCGGGTGAATACAGTTGGTTTGACGGAAATATACAAACACATGAAGCATTAAAAAAAGTGGGGGCCATTATTGAACGTCCTAATTTTTATCCTTATATGTCGGCCAAAGAGAACTTAGAATTGGTTTGCAAAATAAAAAACATTGATTATTCTAAAGTGAATGAAAAGCTGGAGGTTGTTGGACTTATCGAAAGAAAAGACAGCAAATTCAAAACTTTTTCTTTGGGAATGAAACAACGCTTAGCCATTGCTTCTGCCCTATTAAATGATCCTGAAATTTTAATCCTTGATGAACCAACGAATGGTTTAGATCCTCAGGGAATTCATCAGATCCGCGATATTATCCGCCTGATTGCTTCTCAGGGAACGACGATCCTGTTGGCTTCGCATTTATTGGACGAAGTTGAAAAAGTATGCAGCCATGTTTTGGTTTTGCGCTTTGGCAAAATTCTGTATAGCGGAACTGTTGATGGCATGACCAACCAAAGGAGCTTTTTTGAGCTTCAAGCTGATACCAATTCTGAACTGATACATATCCTTGAAAACCATCCGGAAGTTGAGAATATTTCAGAAACAGAGGGCAAAGTAATTGTTCACTTTAGAAACGAGTTTGACCCTTCACTCTTGAATCGCTATTTGGCAGAGAAAGGGATTTACCTTAATCATTTGGTTTATAAAAAAATCAGTCTTGAAGAACAATTTTTAGAATTAACCAAATAAATAAAAGCCAAAGATGAAAAGATTAATCGCCATAGAATTACAAAAAATATGGAAAAATAGAGCCAGCAGGATATTGACATTAACCTATTTTATTCTGCTGACTTTTTTATCATTTATTGCTTCTATCAAGTTTGATATTGGCCCAATACATATCCGACTGGCTGACCAGGGCATTTTTAATTTTCCGTTCATCTGGCATTTTAACTCTTTTATTGCTGCTTTCCTGAAAATATTCCTGGCTATTGTCATTGTTTCGATGATGGCTAACGAATATAGTTATGGAACGCTGAAACAAAACCTTATTGATGGAATGAGCAAAAAGGAATTTGTTACTTCAAAAGTACTTACCATCTTCCTATTTTCGGCGATTTCGACCTTATTTTTATTTGTGATTTCATTGATTTTGGGATTAATTTTTTCTTCATTTAATGAGGTAGGCATTATTTTCTCACGCATGGAATATCTATTTGCTTATTTTATTAAATTATTAGGGTTCTTTTCTTTTTGCCTATTTCTCGGTGTGTTGATAAAACGCTCAGCATTTGCGTTAGGCTTTCTGTTTCTTTGGTTTGTTTTTGAAATGATTTCCTATGCAATAGCTTATAATAACCTTCAAAACAGTGTTCTTGTTGACAAAGTCTATGATTATTTTCCATTGATGTCTATGTGGAACCTGATACCACAGCCTTTTACTAAGTTGAATGCCGTCAGGACCATTGGAAACCAACTGGGAGTTGAAGATATCAGAAATTATGACGTCCATTTTTCATCTATAGCTATTGTTTTAGTCTGGACATCAATATTCATTTTCTCATCTTATAAAATAATCCAAAAAAGGGATTTATAGTTCAATCATCCATCAAATCTTAAAGAAAACATAAATAGACCAAGTTCTGTTTATGTTTTTCTTATTTATTTGCTAATTTTAGCGAATGAAAATGAAGTGCTTTTATTTACTTTTTGTTTTGCTTCTATCCTTGAATTGTTTCGCACAATTTAGTAAGACTCATTATATTCCGCCACTTTCAGGTTCGTCAAGTGTAACTTCTGAGGAACAGTTTATGTACATATCCACACCAAACACCAATCCTGTAAATTTCAGGATTCTAGAGCTTGGCGGAACCACAATTAACGCAACTGTATCCAGAGATGTTCCTTATGTTTATGACATTGGCTTTGGCAATAGTACACAAATACATGTTGATGCAAGTATAACAAGTACTGTTTTGAATAATAAAGGATATATTATTGAAGCCGATGATTTGATTTATGTTTCGGTAAGAGTTACTGCTGGTAATGGAAATCAGGCGGGACAAATAACTTCCAAAGGATTAGCGGCGCTAGGCTTACGTTTTAGGGCTGGTGCCTTTACCAATACTCTGGTTACAAATTACATCGACATCCATTATACTTTTGTTTCTGTATTAGCAACCGAGAACAATACAACAGTTAATTTTAGCGGAATGAAAACGGGAGTGCAGCTTATCAATAGCGGCACCGGAAGTAATCCATTTAGTGTTACCCTAAATCGGGGAGAAAGTTATGTCATGGCTGTTCAGGGACCCACTCCAGAAAATAGGGATGGATTAATTGGTTCACTGGTTTTAGCGGATAAACCAATTGCTGTAAACTGCGGTTCTTTTGGTGGCTCGAATGCCGTTGGAAATTTAGATTTAGGTTTTGACCAAATTGTTCCGGCAGAAAGAATAACAAGCAACGATTACATTTTTATAAAAAGTACGGGTATTGACGATGTGGAAAAAATAATTTTAGTTGCCGATGAAGATAACACAACGATAACACTAAATGGTTCAACACCGACTTTTACCATAATAAATGCCGGAGAATATTTAGCCCTAAACGGATCAAATTATAATGCCAATGGGAATTTATTTGTAAGTGCAAACAAAAAAGTTTTTGCCTATCAATGTATTGGTGACGATAGCGCCGTTGACCAACGAAACCAAGAATTGTTTTTTGTCCCGCCATTGAGTTGTCAAACACCTAGAGTAATCGATAACATTCCATATATTGATTATATTGGTTCCCGTCAATTTATAGGCAGGGTTACTTTAGTAACAACAACGGGCGCTACGCTGAATTTTATAATTAATGGTACCAACTATACTTTGGCAAGTTTAGCAGGAATTGGTGTAACGGTGACTGGACCTTTAGCAATAACCGGCAATCCAAGCTACGAAACGTATGTATTGACCGGAGTGACTGGCAATGTTTCTGTTTATTCCACAGGCGAATTGTATTTAGCTGCATATGGTTCAGAACAGGCGGCAACCTTTGGTGGGTTTTATTCCGGTTTTACTTTTAAGCCGGAAATATCCTTTAACGAAGTCGACGCCACACAATTAGGTTGTATCCCAAATTCAATTTTAAGTGTAAATTCACTCAGCCCATTTGATGTATTTCAATGGTATTTTAATGGAAGCCTGATTCCTGGTGCAGCAAATAATACGTACCAGCCTTTGAATGCTCCGGCAGGTTTTGGTCCCGGTTATTATTATGTTTCAGCCACTATTGCAGGTTGTACCAGCCCAAAGGATTCAGATAATATTCCTGTGAGTTCCTGCCCAAATGATCGTGATAATGATGGAACAAATGATAATACAGATCTTGACAATGACAATGACGGAATTACTAATTGTACGGAATCATTTGGTGACCAAAATTTCAATCTGACCAATACAACCGCCGGAACAATTGCTGTAGCCGGCAGTTATACTAATTCCTTTACAGGAGCAATCACTTTTTCAGGAACAGCAACACCTTCTGCTACTCCTATTGTGGGTGATGCCGTTGGAAATTTTGTCACCGAAGCAGCGCAAGGAAAAGACAACACAGTAAGCTACACGGTTTCAAATTTTACATCGCCAATAAGTATTGCGGTTGAATATGCATCAGTAGCCAATCCGACAGATTTATTTACTTCTTCTACCGAAATCAGAATATCTTGCCCAGTCAATAAAACATTGACTGTTTTAAATCCAAACAATGAGCTGTTGATTGATACCAATTATGATGGGATTTTTGAAAGTGGCATTACACAATATTCTTCTTTTGAAATTCGATTCCGATTGAATAATAGTGTTCCATTAGCCGCCGGAACCGGAACTTTTTCCATCAGAGGAAATCTGATAAATTCAATTAAGATTACCAACATTAATCTTTCGGACACAAGCACTAGCAGAGTGGCATTGCGAATAATCGCTACCTGTATTCCAAAAGATTCAGATTCTGATGGCGTTGCTGACCAAAACGATTATGACAGTGATAATGATTCAATTCTGGATCTATACGAAGCGCTAGGACAAAGTAGCATAACACTTTCTAATGTTGATGTTAATGGCGACGGAATTGATGATGTTTTTAGTTTGGGAAGTATTCCGGCCGACACAGACACTGATAGCGTTCCGAATTATTTAGATTTAGATTCAGATAATGATGGAATTCACGACTTAGATGAAGCTGGCTTTAATGTAACTGATGCGGATAGCAATGGCGCAATAGATGGTTCAAATTTTGGAACCAACGGATTATTTAATCCATTAGAGACTTCTGCTGATAGTGGAATTATAAGACCTATTTATGTTCTTGCCGATACAGATGCGGACGGAATTTACAACGCCATAGAATTAGATAGTGATAATGATTTGTGCAATGACGTAATCGAAGCGGGTTATTTAGACAGTAATCTGGACGGATTATTAGGCGGAACAACACCTCCAGCAGTAAATGCAAACGGAATAGTAACAAGCGGCACTGGTTATGGAAATCCCAATGCTGATTATGTTACCGCAGCACCAATAGTAATCAATACTCAGCCACAAAGTGCTGCAGTCTGCGAATTACGAAATGTTACTTTTTCAGTAACTACCAATGTGGTAAATACCTATCAATGGCAATTGTCAACCAATGGAGGAACATCCTGGTCGCTCATCTTCAACAATGCCACTTATTCCGGTGCGGGTACAAATGCATTAACGGTTTCAAATGTAACGCCATCAATGGTTGGTTACGAGTATCGTGTATTTTTGATTAAGAACGGAAATGCCTGCGGTTTATATTCCGATGTAGTTGTACTCACGACTTATCCTTTACCCGTTGTGACAACGCCAATCACCTTAAAGCAATGTGACGATGATACGGATGGAATTTCCACCTTCAATCTCACCCAAAAAAATGATGTGATTTCTGCAAATTATCTTATAGAAACGTTTACTTATTATACCACTTTGGCTGCAGCCAATTTGGAAAATAGCACTTTTTTGATTGCAAATCCCATAGCCTATACTTCTGGAAGTGCAAGTGTTTACGCCCGGGTTGAAAATAGCAATGGTTGTTTTATGGTAGCCCGAATTGATTTATTGGTATCCGTAACACAAATTCCGCCAAGCTATGTCATCGCAAATCAATATTTATGTGATGATTATCTGGATGCTGTCAATGATGACAGAGACGGAATTTCGGGACCATTTGATTTTAGCAGCATTACTAACAATTTACTTGGTTTTCTGCCGGGTCCAAGTGCGAATTACAGTATAAAATATTATAAAACCGAAGCTGATTTCCTTGCCGAAACTGATGCTGCAGGAAATTCATTGGAAATAACGAATACGTCAACATATCGAAACATCGGTTTCCCTAACACACAAACTATTTGGGTTCGTGTGGAAAGCACTTTAGACAATTCTTGTTATGGATATAAAACATTCGATGTTGTTGTAGAAGCGTTGCCAACTGCCTACCCCATTAATGCTATTAATCTTATCCGTCAGTGTGACGATAATCAGGATGGCATTTATGGATTTGATACTTCAACTATTCAGGCTGCAGTCCTGAATGGCCAAACTGGTGTAAACGTGAAATATTTCAGGGCTAACGGTAGCCAGCTTTCCTCTCCGTTGCCCAATCCGTTTTCGGTAAATGTTTCGGAAACAATTACTATAAGAGTAGAGAACAATAACACCCAAACCGGCGGACAACCTTGTTTTGATGATGAAACACTGCAATTTATTGTTGACGATTTGCCTCAGGCATTTGCCAT
>JAYURX010000392.1:0-7354 GCA_043755965.1 Flavobacterium sp.
TGCGAAGCAAATAATGTGTTATTTATTGCTGACGAAGTGCAAACCGGAATTGCCAGAACAGGTTCTTTATTGGCTGTTTGCGGTAATTGTAGTTGTGAAAACAAATGTGAAAAACAAGCATCATATGTTACCCCGGATATTTTAATCCTAGGTAAAGCCTTGTCTGGCGGAGCTTATCCGGTATCAGCTGTATTGGCAAATGATGCGATTATGAATGTTATTAAACCTGGACAGCATGGTTCCACTTTTGGAGGAAACCCAATTGCAGGTGCTGTTGCTATAGCCGCTATGGACGTTGTCAGCGAAGAACATTTGGCTCAAAATGCCCGAAAATTAGGCAAAATATTCCGTTCCGAGTTAGCAAAATATATTGAAACGTCAACCATTGCAACTTTAGTACGTGGAAAAGGATTGCTGAATGCTGTTGTCATTAATGATACAGAAGAAAGCGATACCGCGTGGAATATCTGTATGGCGTTACGTGATAATGGTTTGTTAGCCAAACCAACACACGGCAACATCATCCGTTTTGCGCCGCCTTTGGTAATGAATGAAGAGCAACTATTAGATTGTGTTGCAATCATTATCAAGACGTTAAAGCAATTTGAAAAGTAATCAACAACCTTTTTTTTAAACCAACCAAAATTATTATTTATGGAAAACCAAAACAATTTAGTATTAAATGATCAAGCAATAGCAGCTTTAAGAGAAAGCGCAAAATGGTGTATGTTTTTATCAATTCTCGGATTTATCGGAATTGCTTTTATGATTATCGCTGGCTTATTTATGTCGGTTGCCATGTCGGCAATGCCCGACAATCCAGAACTTGGGAGTGCGATGGGTCCTTTAGGAGCGATTAAAGCCTATTTTGGCATTATGTACATTGTAATTGCTGCTTTGTATTTCTTTCCGATTTATTATTTATTCAAATATGCAACCGGAACAAAAAGAGCATTAGAATCCAGTAATAGCGATGTGCTTTCGGATGCTTTAGTAAATTTAAAATCGCACCATAAATTTTTAGGTATTACAGCAATTGTTGTTATTTCATTATACATTGTAATTATTATTGGAGGAATTATTTTTTTCGCCAAAGCTGCAAGTAGCGGAATGTAATTTTATTAAAATATACTTATCTAAAACCAGCTATTGTGGCTGGTTTTTTTTATTTTTGAAATATGAAAAAACTAGTACTACCTTTTACACTTGTGGCCATTATTGTTGGTTTGTACGAACAATCAAAGGAGAAACCTAATGTTTATGTTTTATGTATTGCTATCGTGATATTTATGTATGGTATTATGAGATTAAGCGCCAAAACGCCTAGTAAAAACCAAGAAGAAAACAAAGAAGATGATGCTGAATAAAGGTGATAAAGTTTCGGTTTTAGATGATGCTATTGATGGAATTGTTGTTGAAGTAAAAGGTTCAGAAGTTACTATTGAAACTACCGACGGCTTTAACCTGATGTATAAGAACAGTGAGTTAATCAAGATTGAAAGTGGCAATGCCATGAACTTTAGCTTTAACAAAAGTCAGGTGATTAGCGAAAAGGAAGTTACCAAACCAAACTACATCAATAAAGAAAAAAAACCGAAGAAAGAGATTCCGCCACCGGAGTTTGATTTGCACATCGAAAAGTTGGTCAAAAGTTATAAAGGCATGAACAACTACGACATCTTAACACTACAGATGGAAACTGCCAAACGCCATATCGAATTTGCCATACGCAACCGAATTCCGAAGATTGTTTTTATTCACGGCGTTGGAGAAGGCGTACTTAAGTCGGACCTGGATTTTCTGTTAGGAAGATATGACAACATTGTTTTTCAAGATGCTAACTATCAAAAGTATGGGCTAGGCGCAACGGAAGTTTACTTTAAGCAAAATACAAAGTGATTAGTACTTAGTACTTAGTCCATAGTAATTAGTGAATTTCCTTTCCCTTGTAGTAATTAATAAGTAAATCGACAAACTTGCTATAACTTTCCAAGCCGTCTTCTTGTTGGTTTGCTTTTAGATATTGGTCATAAAAAGCGTGAAACCCTTTGTCGATAAAGGTGTCATACTTTTGCCAGAAAAGCTCACTTTCCTTATAGTTTTCAATAATTCCGGGATTTAGTGTTGGCTTTAACGCTTTAAATTTTTCTTCATCTTTCATAATCACATTTTCCAGACAATAACGTAGAGCGTTTGAGTAAGCTGCATATTGGAAATACAAATCCTCATTTTTGATGCACGCCATAAAACCAATAAAGTTGCATTCGCTTTCGCTGGCATAGCCAATCTGGTGCGCCATTTCGTGGCAAATCACATTAGGAAAGCCATACATAGGCAATTTGTAATTCACCTGCGATTCATTGGTAAACGGGTTCAAATAACCACCAAAACCCATATAGGTCAATGGCAGGCTGAACAACGACTTCTTTCTGCATGGGGTTTCATAGTTGAAAAAAGGATATTGTTTGGCCAAATTATCATAACCATTTTGTGTCATGCTGAAAATACTGTCCTGTGAATACGGATTGCTAACTTTTTTATTTTTGTTGTGCGTAATTGCAAATTGTACTTCGTTGGTTTTGGCAATTAGTTTTTCGGTAAACCTATACAAATCTTCATTAGAATATTCCCTTTTGATATTCATCTTCTCAAACAGCGGCACGCGATAATAATTCAAAGCCCATAAAAAATGAAAGAAGAAATAGAAAATCGAAAAGCCACTCAGGAATTTCAACAAATTATCCTTCCATTGGCTACGCCATGTTTTTCGGGTTTTCCAAATGGATACCAAGAGATAAATGATTAATAATCCATATAAAATATCACCAACAGAAAACGGAATCCAGCCTAAAACTGCACGTTCAAATCTTGAAGTAAACACATATAATCCATTGCTGTAAAAGCGTTCAACCACTTCGGGGCTGCATGCCAAAATCTTCAGCAAAATAATTTGGATAAGCAGAAAAAGAGGAAGTATATATTTGCGTTTCACGTTGCGGATTTAAAATGTAAATATAATGACTAATTAATTTTGGAAGAAGGTAAACTTTGTAACTTTGTGTTCTTGAAATTTACAAACTAAAAAATACATAATGAGCCAAGAAATTAGAAACCTTGAACCAAAAGTACTTTGGAACAAATTCGCCGATTTGAATGCGGTTCCACGTCCATCAAAAAAAGAAGAGCGGGTTATTGAATTCATGAAAAAATTTGGCGAAAGCCTTGGATTGGAAACTTTTGAAGACGATATCCGAAACGTAATCATCCGCAAACCGGCCACTCCGGGAATGGAAAATAGAAAAACAGTTGTCCTTCAAGGACATTTGGATATGGTGCACCAAAAAAATAACGACACCAGCTTTGATTTTGACAAACAAGGAATCGATATGTATGTTGATGGTGACTGGGTTCGTGCGCGTGGTACAACGCTTGGCGCTGATAACGGATTGGGAGTGGCAGCAATTATGGCCATTCTGGAAAGCACAGCTATTCCGCATCCTGCGATTGATGCACTGTTTACAATTGATGAAGAAACAGGAATGACTGGGGCCTTAAACTTAAAAGGCGGTATTTTAAAAGGAGAAATTCTTTTGAATTTAGATACGGAAGAAGATGACGAGATTGATATTGGTTGTGCCGGTGGAGTAGACGTGACAGCAACCAGAAGTTACAATCAGGAAGAAACACCTGAAGGTTCTGTTGGCTACACGATAACAGTTAAAGGTCTGAACGGCGGACATTCGGGAATGGATATTCACAAAGGGTTGGGAAATGCCAACAAGATTATGAACCGTTTATTGTTTGACGGATTTGAGAATTTTGGTTTGCAGATTTCAGACATTGCCGGTGGTAGTTTGCGTAATGCTATTCCGCGTGAAAGCGTGGCCAAAGTGATTGTTGCCGGGATGTATGACGAAGCGTTTGTTTTTGACATGCAGGAAATAATTAGTGATATCAAATTTGAATTCAAAACGACGGAGCCCAACTTAACTATCGAGATTGTAAAAAGCGATTTACCTACACAAGTTATGGATTTAGGTGTTCAGGAAGGATTGTTGCGTTCCATTTATGCAGCTCACAATGGGGTTTACCGAATGAGTGCTGATATGGCAGATTTGGTAGAAACTTCAAATAATATTTCTAAAGTTATTGTGAAAGACGGTCAGATTTCCATTCAAAATTTGACGCGTTCCTCAGTCGAAAGCTCTAAATATGATTTGGCTAATGCCTTGCGCTCGGCTTATGAATTATTTGGTTGCGAAGTTGAATTCGGAGGAAATTATCCAGGCTGGACTCCGAATGTGAAATCTGAAATATTGGATGTTTTGGTTGACATCTATGAAAAACAAAATAACGACAAACCAAAAGTTGTGGCTTGTCACGCGGGATTGGAATGTGGAATCCTGGGAACTAATTATCCGGGAATGGATATGATTTCGTTTGGACCAACCATTCACGGTGCGCATAGCCCTGATGAAAGAGCATCGATTAAATCGTCACAGAAATTCTGGAAGTTTTATTTGGAGATATTGGCTAATATTCCGGAGAGAAAATAGCGAAGAAAGAAAATAGAAAATAGAGAATAGAATAAAGAAAAAAGAAAAACCCGCCGATTTTAGACGGGTTTTCTAATTTAACCAATAACATTAAACAAACAATAATATCAACAATGGAAATACAATTCCGGCTACAGCCAGTTTCCAGCCTCTTCTTTTGAAGTTGAATTTTCCGGCCGGTATCATTAAGCTTCCGGTAATCGCAATTACGATTAACGAAATCCCGAAAATATCACCATAATAAATCCACCAATTCGAGGTGTTTTTGTGCAGTTTCATCATTTGGCTGATGATAGGCGTTTTTACATAAGAGACAATTTCGCCTTTTCCGGTTTTGGAGTCAATTTCCACATCGTGTTTTTCGAAAGAGATTTTGAACTTGCCTTCATCCACTTTGGTACGGCGCATTTTATCATCGATACCCAGTGTTTTTCCTAATTCCTTAGCATAGTCTTCGGTAATGTCTTTTTCATCAGAAGGCAATTTAACGTTGATGGCTTTGGTTTCCACAGTATATTTTTCAGGATGCCAACTATCCCTGTGATTCATCAGTATTCCTGAAAAAGCAAATGAAATAATCAACCCGATATAGAAATATCCTAAATCACGGTGCAGGTTTCTAATAATGACTTGCTTCATTCTTTTAGAATTTATAAGACAAAGTAGTTGAAAGCATTCTTGGGGCAATCGGGGTAACGGTATTGTCGTCGTAAACGTAGTAATTCACTACATTTCCTAAGTTAGACAATCTTGCTCTGATAGAAAATTCTTTGATAGAATAACCAACGGAAGCATCAAATTGTAAAAATCCTTCAACCGGAATTGGTTTTCTGGCCTCTTCTGCCGGAGTAGAAGCGTTATTTGGTCTTAGCCTTCCTCCTAAACGTTCTCCGGTAAAAGTAGACTGTAATCCTAATTCTAATCCTTTTAAATTAGTATTTTCAAAAGTGTAGAACGCACTGGCATTGGCAGTATGTTTTGGTGAAAACCTCAAATGTGTACCAACATTGTAGATGTTGCTTTTAGTGTATTTTGTTTCGTTAAAGCTATATCCCGCAATCAATCTCAAACCTTTGTGATGACCCGTAATGTCTAATTCAACTCCTTTGCTTTGGTATGCACCGGCTAATTCTTTGATGTTTGGATTTGGATTTGGAATGCCTAAATCGGTTTGTGCCAAATTACTGAAGTCGATTAAGTATGTAGTCAGGTTAGCAACTAAATGCCCTTTGAAAAACTCGTTTTTAACCCCAACTTCATATTGGTCAATCGTTGAATGTGGTAAGGCATTTAGATCTCTGTCGGTTCCGGTATTCAATACGAATGAATCAGAATAGCTGGCAAAGATTGAATTGGTTGTTGTTGGTTGGAAAACGATTCCCAATTTAGACGACATAATATTATCGTGAGTCGCAGATTCAACGGTAGCGCTTGTGGAAAAAGTTAATGTATTTGCTGTATTTTCCAAATAACTATAGCGTAATCCCGTAAGTACTTTAAATTTTGGACTAACTTCAATTAAGTCCTGAAAGTAGAAACCAGCTCTCTTCACATTGCTTAAAGTATTGGTGTTTTTGTCCATAGTCGGAACAATAGCATTTGCGTAAGCTGAATTTTTTTCAATGATCACCTTTGGATTGTAAATATTTATCTTGTCATAGAAGGCAATGTTTTTATACGCTAAACTAGTGGTATTACTTTGGTCTGCGTCGGTTCCTAAAAGTAGCGTGTGCTTCAATTTTCCGGTATTGAAAGTTCCTGTCAAGTCAATTTCACCCAAACTGTAATCTTGTTCAGAATCTGCTTTTTGAACACCTCTAATCCAATCTCCATTAGAACGAACCAAATTGTTGTTTGCACTATTAGGATCTATATTTCCTGAATTTGGTCTCAAACTTGACAATAAATTTGTACTATATCCTTGGTATGAAAAAATACCTTTTAGTTGCCAGTTTTTATTCAAATCGTGATTGATTGTTGATGTGAAACCTACTTGTTCCGAATCAAATTTTCCCCAATTAAAGCCTAAGAAAGTGTTTATCGGTAACTCAATCACTTTGTAATCAATGGTGGTTAAACCAAAATCCGGTGTTCTATTATCTTTTGTGTAATCGCCTTCTATAGTAATATTTGTCTTCGCAGAAATATCAAACAAGAATGAAGGATTGAAATAGATTCTTTGAGTTTGTACGTCATCTCGAAAGCTGTTTCCCTGTTCATAACTGGTTATGAATCGGTAAGCCACAGTATTGCTGTTGTTCACAGCGCCATAAACGTCAACAGTTGGCTTGAAAAAATTATACTCAGTTGCTCTGAAACTCAATTCACCACCATGATCAAATCTAGGTTTTCTCGTAATAAGATTTAAAATTCCTCCCGGTGCAACGTTTCCGTATAAAAGAGCCGAACTTCCTTTTAAGATTTCAATGCTCTCTAGTGAACTGGTTTCAGGGATTAATGAACCATTGAAACGAACACCGTTTTTAAAAGTATTTCCACCGCTGAAAGTGAATCCTCTCGAACCTAATTCTTCCTGGTTATTTCCCGAAGCATTGCTTGCTCCGGATACATAAACACCATTCGCGTTTTTCAGGGCATCAGATAATCTTAAAATTTGTTGTTGCTTGATGGTTTCTTTTCCAATTACAAAAGTGGCTTGCGGTAAGTCTAAAGGCTTGATGTTGGTTTTACCACCTTTTACTATCGTTTTTTGTTGTTGTGAAATAATCACTACTTCTTTAAGGACTTCTCCTTTTTTGTTCTTTACGGTATCGCTAAGAGCATAAAATTCATCAGGT
>JAYURX010000393.1:0-3113 GCA_043755965.1 Flavobacterium sp.
GGTCAAGCCAAAGGTTCAAAACCGTATAGTGAGGGTTTTTATGGGAATAATCCACGAAAAGTTTTTGGAGGAATGCCAATTAACCATTTTGGTATTGGAGCAAGATATATGTTTAGTCCAAAATTCGGAATTAAAGCAAATTTTAACTGGGACAATCTACAAGAGCAAAATAACTCCGAAAGTTTAGCGTTTCAAATGGAACATCTTCAATTTTCTTCTGAAGGAGTTATTAATATGATGCGATTATTTGATATCCAAAATCAAGCGAAACGATTTGGTTTGTTATTTCATTTTGGCTTCCAAGTTTCCCGCATGTCTCCAAAAATGGGGCCTTTAGTGGGTCGTCATGAATGGAACGGTGGTGCAGTAGCTGGCTTATCTCCACAATATAATGTTTATAAAAACATCAGTATCTTTCTAGATTTTTCTGTCAATTCAAACCTAAGACAGCATTTTAACTGGGATGGTACGGGCTATTCTCAAAGTGATAATAATTTAACAGGAAGTTTATCCAGAGTTACTTTAGGGGTATCGGTTGCACTCGGAAAAGGAAAAGTACACGGAGATTGGGCTATTATTAAGGATAGAAATGATGCCAGACTTGATTCACTTAATAATAGAATTGGTGAAATTGAAGAGTTAATGAATGACAGCGATAAAGATGGTGTGCCGGATTATCTTGACGTAGAACAAAATTCAATTACTGGTGTGGCTGTAGATACTAAAGGCAGAATGGTCGACAAAAACAATAACGGTGTTCCTGATGAATTAGAGAAATATGTGAATAATTCTATTTCAAACAACAACAACACTACAAAGGCTGCGGCCTCTGAAAATGCAATATTGCAACTTATAAATGAAGGTTATATTGCAGCTTATTTTGAAACTGCCAAAGCAACACCAAACCCTTCTTCAGCAAGTAATATCGGATTTATTCTGAATTACCTGAAAAACAATTCTGCCAAAACTGTTGAGATTGCTGGTTACGCCGATGAAATTGGAGGAACCGAATACAACAACAAGTTGGCAAACGACAGAGCAGAAAATGTTAAGGCTATCCTTGTTAGGGCAGGTATAAGCGAATCAAGAATAACTATTCTGTCAAGAGGTGAAGATGACTCAGTAGATAAGACATCAGAATGGGCTAGACGTCTAGTTCGCAAGGCAATCTTTAAAGTCAAATAATAATTAACAATTAATTATTAATAACTATAACTAACCTCTGTTTTTCAACAGAGGTTTTTTTTTAACTTTCAAAGAAAATCATGGAAGCTAGAGATACACACGTACTTGAACTTAGAGGTGAAACCTTTGGAATAATCAACAGTCAATGTTCATCTGAGGAAGTTTTTCAAAATAAAACCCTTCGTCCAATTCTTAAAATGCAAAATGATTTATTCATTCAGGTATTTATTAATTACGCTATAAAACAAAAAAATGTATTTTTCAGCCTAACACCAGAGAAAAAGATGATATATATAGAAAACGTTATACAGCGCGACATAAAATTCAGAAACGCTCTTAAAGGAATGATAATCGCACTGTTTACACTAGAGGAATATGATGAGTACATTCAAATATCTTCCAATTTAAATAAGCGAATGATGAATATGCTTGTTGAACGATTAAAAAGTCAAATGCAACTTATCGAGCAATAGTTTCGTAAATTGACAAATATTAAAATCGACAACCTATTTCATGTCATTTATTAAGGATTATTCAATATACAAATATCTTTAAAAAGTATATCGCAAAACTTAAGGTTTTATATATTTTTACGCATTTCACAACGTTTTTTTTATTATAATTGTTAAACTAATAACAATTTATGAAAGAAGAATATTTTAAATGGTATTCACCCAATTTAAATACGGATGTTGAAATGCTTGTTTTTGGTCACACAGGTTATCCGGTTATCCTTTTCCCTACTTCTATGGGAAGCTATCACGAAAATAAAGACCAGGGGTTGATAGAAAGTGCCCGATGGTATATAGAGCAAGGATTAGTTCAAATATTTTGTCCTTCGAGTATTGATAAAGATAGTTTTTATAATAAAAGCATTCACCCCGTTCACCGTATTCAAAACCATACTTGGTATGATAAAATGCTTTGTCACGAAATTGTTGAACGTATTAAAAACAACACAGGTTCGGGCAAAGTTGTGGTCGCCGGTTGTAGTTTTGGAGGTTATCACGCGGCTAACTTTGCTTTTCGTCATCCTGGGTATGTAAGCCATATGTTCTCTTTGAGCGGTGCTTTTAGCATCAAAAGTTTTATGGATGGTCATTGGGATGATGATGTTTTTTATAACAGTCCCGAAGATTATATACAAGGGCTAAGTGATCACGAATTATGGAATATGGACATAGTTCTCGGAACATCAAATTGGGATGTTTGCTTTGATGCAAATCTTAAATTAAGCAGTGTTTTGGCTGATAGAGATGTTCCTCATTGGCTGGATATTCGACAAGACAAAGAACACGATTGGCCAGTTTGGAAAGAAATGTTCCCTCATTATTTATCGAGGATAAAGTTTATTTAAAAGAATAGATAAGATATAGTAAGTATTAAGATTTTAAAATATAAGAAAATGAAAAAGATTGGAATTTTATTTGGCATGGAAGACACCTATCCTCAGGCCTTTATAGACAGAGTAAACTCAAAAGGCGAAAAAGACATTATCGCTGAAGCTGTTTCCATTGACAAAGTTGTACAAAACAAAGGTGGCGAATATGCTGTAATCATTGATAGGATTTCACAAGATGTTCCTTTCTACCGCGCTTTTTTAAAGAATGCGGCACTAACGGGAACCAACGTCATCAACAATCCATTTTGGTGGAGTGCTGATGATAAATTTTTCAATAACTGTTTAGCGGATACACTTGGCGTTCCACTTCCTAACACTGTTATTCTTCCTTCAGCGGAACATCCAACAGACACTACTTCTAAATCGTTTAGGAACTTAAAATATCCAATGGATTGGGAAGGCATTTTTGATTATATAGGCTTTCCTGCCTATATGAAACCTTATGCCGGTGGTGGTTGGAAAAGTGTTTATCGATTAGAAAACAAAGAAGAATTTTGGGAAAAGCATCAGGAAACTGGGCAATTAG
>JAYURX010000394.1:0-3106 GCA_043755965.1 Flavobacterium sp.
ACCACCTAATCGAACTGGCGGTGGCGGCGAGCGCCGAGGTTATTTGTACTAGAAACGTTCGCGATTTTGCGAAGTCTGAACTCCGCTTCGAGCACCTGCGAGTGCTGCGGCCGGAGGCCTTGATAAAGGAGTAAACGATGGCTACCCTGACTATTAGAATGCCGGACGACACGCATGCGCGGCTGAAGCAGCTTGCACGAACCCGCCAAGTGAGCGTCAATAAGTTGATGGAAGAATTTTCCATCGTAGCGCTGAGCGAGTTCGATGCAGAGACGCGTTTTCGCGCACGCGCGACCCGGGGCAATATCTCGACCGCCCTGAAGCTGCTCGACAAGCTGGATCGCGCTGCAGCACGCAACGCGAGATAGGATTGTCGGATTGTGCGCTGGAAATGGCGGGGGTTTCTCAAGAGGTGGCAGACATGGTGCTAAAAGACGATTCCTTTTCATCTATTGTAATAGCCATTAGACAAGGACGTATTATTTTTGAGAACATACGAAAGTTTGTGGTTTTTCTACTCTCCTGTAACTTAAGCGAATTATTATTGATTGCAACTGTAGCAATATTCAGTTTTCCTTTTCAATTATTTCCTATTCAAATTCTTTTTATCAATCTTATTACCGATGTTTTGCCTGCCCTTGCTTTAGGCGTAACCGCAGGCAGTCAGGATATTATGCAAAAACCACCAAAAAACATTGACGAACCTATAATTGATAAAAAAAGATGGATTAATATTTTCTTTTACTCAATTGTTATTGGAGCTTGTAGTATTGGAGCTGTTTTTTTTAGCCATTATACAGTTCATAAAACGGAAACATGGAACTCGGAACTTTGTAATAATATTTTATTTTATACAATTATCTTTTCACAGCTTCTTCATGTTTTTAATATGAGTAGCAGTTCCTCATTTTTCAAATCAGAAGTGATAAGAAGTAAATATGTATGGGGAGCAATTGTACTTTCATTACTCATTTTGGTTGTTTTTTACAATATTGAATCTATGAGAAAAGTATTGACACTTCATAACATGTCTGTTAATGATTGGCTAATTTCAATTGGTGCAAGTGTGGTTTCATTAGTTATAATTCAGATAGGTAAGAAATTA
Organism: Flavobacterium sp.; assembly: GCA_043755965.1. Classification (GTDB taxonomy): domain Bacteria; phylum Bacteroidota; class Bacteroidia; order Flavobacteriales; family Flavobacteriaceae; genus Flavobacterium. The sequence continues at coordinate 1,106 of JAYURX010000394.1, forward strand.
AAAATTGCACAACAATGAACAGCATAAATAAAAGTGATAGGAGCAATAATTACAGTATTTAAATGGAAAAAATTAGTGTCAATAGTAATTCAAGGCAAACCAATTGGTATGTGATAACAGGAGGGCCAAGTTCTGGGAAGACTACCACAGTCAATATACTTCGTGAACGAGGTTATATTACAACGATGGAGCATGCCCGACATTTTATTGACACACAGCGGCTAAAAGGAAAAACTATTGAAGAGGTTAGAAAAAACCAATTGGAGTTTCAATTAGGCGTTTTAGACATGCAAATTGAGCAGGAGAATGAAATTGCACCACACGTCCAAGTTTTTCTTGACAGGGCAATTCCTGATGCACTTGCCTATTATCGTTTTTTAAAGCTGACGGAAGATAATAAGCTGACAGAAGCGTTGAAAACTGTTTCGTATAAAAAAATTTTCATAATGGATTACCTTCCATTAAAAAATGATTATGCTAGGACTGAAAATGTAGAAGCACAAAAGAAAATTCATGCTCTGATAACAGCCGTTTACGAATCCTTGCCTTTTCCCATTGTACATGTTCCTGTACTTCCGGCAGAGGATCGTGTAGATTTTATTTTGAAAAATCTTTAATAATGAATGTAAATATTAAAACTTGCTTCAAGAGTAAAATTTAGACTAAAAGAAAAATAATAATGATAAGTTATTTCATAACCTTGGCACTTAAAAACCGCATTATCGTTTTGCTCATTGCAGCAGCAGTTACGGCTTACGGTATTTATGCAGTAAAAAACACGCCCGTTGATGCTATTCCCGATTTGTCAGAGAACCAAGTCATCATTTTCACAGAATGGATGGGACGCAATCCACAAATCATCGAAGATCAGATTACGTATCCATTGGTAAGTAATTTACAGGGGATTCCAAAAGTAAAAAACATCCGGGCAAACAGTATGTTTGGGATGAGTTTTGTATTCGTGATTTTTGATGATGATGCCGATATTTATTGGGCAAGAACAAGAGTTTTAGAACGGTTAAATTATGCCCAACGACTTTTGCCCGAAGGAATCATACCCACACTTGGTCCAGACGGAACAGGATTGGGTCATGTTTATTGGTACACTTTAGATGCGCCCGGCTATGATTTAGGAGAACTTCGTGCTTTGCAGGATTGGTACGTCCGTTTTGCTTTACAGACTGTGGATGGTGTTAGTGAAGTGGCTTCTTTTGGTGGTTTTCAACGACAATACCAAGTGGTAGTTGACCCTAATAAACTGCGTTATCATAACATTCCTTTAATGGAGGTTGCTGAAAAAATTAAAGCCAACAATAACGATGTTGGTGGACGAAAATTTGAGCAATCGGATATTGGATATATCATAAAAGGATCCGGCTATATCAAAAACATAAAAGAAATTGAGAATATTCCGCTTAAAACCATCAACTCAGTTCCTGTCAGAATAAAAGATGTCGCTACTGTTCAAATGGGAGGAGAACTGCGGCTTGGCATTATCGATGAGAATGGTGAAGGAGAAAAAGTAGGAGGAATTGTGGTGATGCGCTATGGAGAAAATGCAAAAGATGTCATTGGAAGAATTAAAGAAAAATTACCGGATATCGAAAAAGGGTTACCTCCCGGAGTGAAATTCAAAACGGCTTACGACCGTTCCAACCTTGTTGATGCAACTATCGCTACCTTGAAGGAAGCGGTAATAGGAGAAATTATAGTGGTTGCCATCGTTCTGTTCATCTTCTTGTTTCATGTAAGAAGTGCATTGATAGTAGTAATTACAATTCCAATATCTGTTCTTATTTCATTCATTATGATGAGCTGGTTTGACATCACCTCAAATATAATGTCCCTTGCAGGAGTTGCTCTTGCCGTAGGTGATTTAGTAGATGCCGGAATTGTAATGGTGGAAAACGCAATGAAATCAATAAGTGGAGAGGAAGATTAATTTTTTTAAAGATAAAATCAAATGTTATCAAACGAAGAAAGAGAAAAGAAAATTGAAGC
>JAYURX010000395.1:0-3105 GCA_043755965.1 Flavobacterium sp.
CGTGTTGACGAAAGTTATGTGACAAAATTATTGGGTTATTTTAAATCAAGATAAAATGTTTTACCACAAAGAACACAAAGAAGGCACTATGACCACAAAGATTTTTCTTAGTGCGCTTTGTGCTGCCTTAGTCAACTTCGTGGTTAAATAAAAATGAAATTCAAATTATACATAGTATCTTTTCTGTTATCGACTTCGCTTTTTGCCCAAAAAGTGACGACTTCTGTTGATACAACCAAAAACAAAATCGGCGCCGAATTCAAATTGACTTTAAAAACGGATGTGGATACTTTGTCAAAAGTAAAATTCCCGGAAGCCAAGAATTTTGGCGCTTTGGAAGTAATTCAATCCTATAAAATTGACACAGTTAAGAACGGCGCACGATATGAATTAATCAAAAAATATGGTTTAACCCAATTCGACAGCGGAAGATATGTGATTCCGAGAATTCCTGTTTTGATTAATGGCAAACCTACGTTTTCAGACAGCATTAAAGTAGAAGTTAATAATGTAAAAGTCGATACGCTAAAGCAAAAGATGTACGACATCAAAGATGTTGCTCAGGTTGAAAGTCCGTTAGGAAGTTGGTGGATTTACCTTTTAATCTTGTTAGCTATCGGAATTGCCGGTTATTTCATTTATCAATTCATCAGGAAAAGACAAAATCAACCAAAAGCTGAAGTCATTGTTTTCAAATCACCTATTGAAAAAGCAACAACGTTGTTACAACAATTGGAAAGCAAAGAGCTTTGGCAAAAAGGAGAAATCAAGCATTATTATTCGGAACTGACCGATATTGCGCGTAACTATATCGAAGAGGAAATTCATATTCCGGCAATGGAAAGCACAACTTCAGAACTGATTGAAGGATTGCGAAAAGCGGCCAAACAAAAGAAACTAAAACTCTCAAACGAAACGGTAGAAAATCTGGAAAAGGTTTTAATGCAGGCCGATTTGGTAAAATTTGCCAAGGTAAAACCGCTTGATTATGAAATTGAAGAAGATAAAAAACGCATTTCAAGTGCGATTGTAATCATTCATAAGTCAATTCCGGAAGTCGTGGAAGACGATGATGAACTGGCATTATGGAACGAACAGCAGAAAGAATTAGCACGTTTGCTAAAGCTCAAAAAACAAAAACGGGTTCGAATTATTTCCACTATCGGAATCGTATTGGGAATGTTGTTGCTTTTTGTTTTAGGCTTAATTTATATTAAAGGATTTGACTATGTAAAAGATAATTTCCTAGGTCATCCAACCAAAGATTTAGTCGAAGGACAATGGGTTTATAGTGAATATGGAAATCCGGGTGTAAAAGTGGAAACCCCAAAAGTATTGAAGCGAATTGACGCTACTAAAACACTTCCAAAAGACGCTATGGGGCTGATTAAGGAAATGCAGACTTTTGGTTACGGAAGCCTGTTGGAAGATTTTTACATGTCGGTTTCGACAGTAACTTACAAACAGCAAACACAAATAGATTTAGATAAAACAGCCGAAGGTTACCTGAAAATTATGGAAGCCCAGGGCGCACAAAACATCATTGTGAAGACAGAGGATTTCGATACCCAAAAAGGGATTTCGGGTAAGAAAGCTTATGGAACCATGACTGTTTTAAATAAAGTAAAAAGCAAGTCAACTAAAATGTATTATGAAGTATTGCTTTTCGGACAAAGTGGCGGACTGCAGACTATTTTGGTAATGCATCGTGAAAATGATAAATACGGACAACAAATTGCCGAAAGAATGTTGAACTCGGTCGAATTACAAACAGCGCAATGATGAAAGAGGTGAGTTTTTTAAATCCTGAATTATTCTGGTTGTTTTTATTACTTCCGGCGGCTGTGATGTGGCAAATTTGGAAAAGAAAACAGCAATCGGCAACCTTGAAAATAAGTTCGGTCAAAGGGTTCAAAGCGCAAAAATCTTTGTTAGCCAAACTAAAACCGTTCTTGTTTGTATTGCGGTTATTGGCCTTGAGTTCGTTGATTATTGCTATGGCAAGACCAAGAAAAGTAGATATCAGCAGCCAAACCAAATCGACCAAAGGAATTGATATTGTAATGGCAATTGACGTTTCCGGAAGTATGCTAGCCAAAGATTTAAAGCCAAACCGAATGGAAGCATTGAAAGATGTAGCCGAAAACTTTGTCAAAGGAAGGCCAAATGACAGAATCGGAATTGTAGTCTATGCTTCGGAAGCGTATACAAAAACGCCTGTTACAAGCGATAAAGCGATTATTCAGCAAGCCATTCAAAGCATCAAATACGATAATGTTTTGCAGGACGGAACCGGAATCGGCATGGGATTAACGACTGCAGTCAATCGTTTGAAAGACAGCAAAGCCAAAAGCAAAGTGATTATCCTGTTGACTGATGGTGTGAACAACGCCGGTTTTATTGAACCTGAAACGGCGTCGCAAATTGCAAAAGAATACGGAATCAAAGTATATACAATCGGAATTGGAACGAATGGAAATGCAATGTTCCCTTATGCTTATGCTCCAAATGGCGGCTTTTTATTCCGAATGATGCCGGTTGAAATTGATGTAAATTTATTGCAGACAATCGCCAGAAATACCGGCGGAAAATATTTCCGAGCCAGTAGTAACAGTAAGTTAGAATCGATTTATGCAGCAATCAACAAACTGGAAACCACCGAAATTCAAGAATTGAAGTTCTATGATTATGATGAAAAATACCGCTCTTTTGTTTGGATTGCAGGTATTTTAGTATTACTGGAATTTGGATTACGAAACACAATTTACAGAAGTTTTATATAACGAATTATGTACGAGTTAGAAGAAAAATGGTATTTATACTTTTTGTTTGTCATTCCGGTGATGACGATGCTTTTCCTGTACATTCAATTCTGGAAAAGAAAGAAACAACGCGAGTTTGGTGATTTGGATTTAATCAAAAAATTAAGCCCTGAAAAATCAGCTTTTAAAACGGCTTTGAAACTGTGTGTAGTTTTATTGGCATTGACTTGTTTGATAATTGGATTGGTTAACCCAAAAATTGGAACCAAATTAGAAACCGTAAAACGCGAAGGAATTGATATCATTTTTGCGATTGACGTTTCTAAAAGTATGTTGGCAGAAG
>JAYURX010000396.1:0-3103 GCA_043755965.1 Flavobacterium sp.
ACCCAATTGCAACTGACATCGTCCTTAAATATGAGTTGGTCGCCATTTTGCCTTACTTCCACATTATCAATAAAATTGGAGCCGGCTACGACCTCAACTTTGTATTCGCTTCCCTCAGTAATGACCACTTCAATGCCGCGATATACCTTTATTTTTTTAAAAGGCTGAACAGCGATTTCCCTGGTAATTGTTGGGCCTGAACTTTCTATACAATCACTTGGCTTTTCGCAAGCATTGAAAACTAAAAACAAAACTATCAATATCGAAAACTTCTTCATAGCTATTTTTTTAAATTCTGTATCCAATTCCAAACTCCAAGGCTTCCGCCAAAAATAAATGGGTTTTTATTGTAAATCCACCAAATATTTTATCCGTAAAATAATACTTCAAACCTACTCTGTCATAAACAGGAATATCTTTTTTAAAGGGTTCGTAAACGTAAAATCCAACCTGCGCTTCAAGGGAAATCCTATTAATCATCAGTTCATGTCCAATAAAAATTCCAACCCTTTTGTAATCGGTGTCAGCGCTGATATTTTCTTCAGGGTAGGCAACAGAATAATATCGAATATATTCCTGAATGGATTTTGTCAAAAATAATTCGGTTCCTAATTGCAGAGATGATTTTCTGTTGATGCGTTTATCAACATAAAATCCAATATGGTAAAAAGGAAACTGACCACTATTGATGATGGGATTTTCATTAACCCCGGTTCGCAAAACAAAGTTATAGTGTATTGGTTCTCGGTATGATTTCTTGATCAAGGTCGTGTCGGGCTGACGTTTAAAATCTTCAGACAAATGGTAATTCAAACCAAGATTAAGCAAATAGGTATTGATACCACTATTAGGCGACTTAATCCTTCCATTTGAATAATGAGTAAATAAAATTCCGGCATGAAAACCGATATTTTTAAACAGCGACTGATTGTCATAGGCCAAACCTATATTGGTATTTCCCATCAAGCGACTTCCAAATGCCCTATTTTTACTGTTATGCACCTTGTCATAGGGGTTAGTTGTATAAGCTATTCCCTGTGCGAGTTTGAATTGCAATTGCCTTTTCCAAAAATAAAAATTATACAATGCTCCAACAGAATAATTTTGACCTAAGGGCTGACTTTTGAAATCCTGGTATAAAAAGTAAGCGCCATAATCAGGGTGATTATAAGCCTGGTGCCACTCTTTAGATCCATCAGTCCTTTTGATTATACTTAGCATAAGACCTTCCGGATGTCCATTGACTAAATGGTACATATCTTCGGTGTGAGGCAAGGCATTGCCTCTCAGAAAGGAAGCTTCAACCGAAAAAGGGTTTGTCTTTTGACCAAAAAAAGAAAGTGGAAGCAGTAAAAACAGTAGGTAAAATTTCCTCATCCTAAATTTAATTCGCACAAATATAATGGAATATATGCAGGATCGGGATTTTCACTGATTTTAAAAAATTTCATTCGCTATCGCCTTAATATTCTCGGCTTTCCCCATTGAATAATAATGTAGCACCGGAATTCCCGCAGCAACCAATTCCTTACTTTGCTGCGTACACCATTCAATTCCGATTTGTTTTACGGCATCATTGTCTTTAGCTTTTACTACTGCCATTATCAAGTCGTCCGGCAATTCAACACTAAATCGGTGCGGAATTAAATTCAATTGTTTCTTAGTTGCAATTGGTTTCAAGCCGGGAATAATCGGAATTGTAATTCCGGACACACGGCATTTTGCCACAAAATCAAAGAATTTTTTATTGTCAAAAAACATTTGGGTAATGATATATTCCGCTCCGTTTTTGATTTTTTGCTTCAGGAAATAAATATCGCTGTCCAAACTTGGTGCTTCCATATGCTTTTCTGGATAACCTGCAACGCCTATGCAAAAATTGGTTTGGGCAGAATTTTTCAAATCTTCATCCAAATAAATTCCGTTATTCAGATTACTAACTTGTAAAACCAAATCGGTAGCATATTCATTGCCTTCTTTCTCTGGCTTGAAATAGGTTTCTGTTTTCAATGCATCGCCACGGAGAGCCACTAAATTGTCAATTCCGAGAAAATCCAGGTCAATCAATAGGTTTTCGGTGTCTTCTTTGGTAAAACCACCACACAAAATATGTGGAATCGCATCAACCGAATATTTGTTCTGAATTCCTGCACAAATACCAACAGTTCCCGGGCGTTTCTTTACAATTTTCTTTTGCAGCAATCCGCTTGGCAATTCCTTAAATTCGTATTCCTCACGATGATAGGTCACATCAATGAATGGTGGATTAAACTCCATTAATGGGTCAATGCTATCAAAAATAGACTGAATGTTTTGCCCTTTTAGCGGCGGTAAAATTTCGAACGAAAACAATGGTTTTCCGTTAGCGTTTTCTATATGTTGGGTTACTTTCATTTTTAACTTATTTTGGCGTGCCACCGGCGCACCACGATTGATTTATAATATAAAATTTGCTTTGCGCCACTGTCGGGCTATTCGCTCTATCTTTTGCTTCGTAAACTTCGCAAAAGGATGCCGCTGCTATCCCTCACGCAAACTAATCTGCTATATTTGGATTTAGCCATTTCGTGGCTGTTTCTGTTGAAACACCTCTTCTTTTGGCGTAATCTATTACTTGATCTTCTTTTATTTTTCCGAGTCCAAAATATTTGCTTTCCGGATTTGCAAAATAATAACCGGAAACTGATGACGCAGGCCACATCGCCATACTTTCGGTAAGGGTTACACCGATTTCATTTTCTACATTCAATAATTTCCATATGGTTGGTTTTTCCAAATGGTCGGGACATGCTGGATAACCTGGTGCGGGACGGATTCCTTTGTACTCTTCATCAATCAAATCCTGGTTGGTTAAACTTTCATCAGAAGCATAACCCCAGATTTCCTTACGAACTTTTAAATGCAAATATTCTGCGAAAGCTTCTGCTAACCTATCGCCTAAAGCTTTTACCAAAATCGAGTTGTAATCGTCTAATTGTTTTTCAAATTCGGCTGCTTTTTCATCAACACCAAAACCGGTCGTAACACAAAAACATCCAATATAATCTTGTTTTCCATTGTCTTTTGGAGCAATAAAATCAGCTAATGCGATGTTTGGAGCACC
>JAYURX010000397.1:0-3099 GCA_043755965.1 Flavobacterium sp.
ATAGGAAAGTAGCTGTAAACGGTGAATATTATTTTAACCTAAGAGCCTCAAATGGAGAGGTTATTGGAACAAGCGAGTTGTATGAAACTACAGCCGGAAGGGATAATGGCATTGAATCTCTGCAGCGTAATGCTCCGCAGGCTACTGTTGCCGATTTGAGTTGACATAACTATACTACTTTTGAACTCCCTATCGTTGTATGATGGTAGGGAGTTTTTTATTTTATGGAAGTGTTAAAATTACCCTCTAATGGGGATGGTGGAGTGGAAGATTTTTGGTATGTTTGGTAAGATAAATTAGCCCATCATTAATGATTGATAAAAAGAGCCTTTCAGAACAAGACATTTGTTCCAAGTTTGTATTGCCTGCCATACTTCAATCTGGCTGGGATTTGCATACTCAGGTTCTTGAGCAAGTTTCATTTACTGATGGAAAAATCTATGTGCGTGGAAAATTAACCGCGCGAGGAGAAAGAAAAAGAGCTGATTTTATTCTTTATTATCAAGACAATCCCATTGCTATTGTTGAAGCTAAAGACAACAAGCATTCCGTTAGAGCAGGGATTCAACAAGGATTGAATTATGCCAGAATATTGGATATTCCAAGTGTTTTCAGTAGCAATGGAGATGGATTTGTCTATCATGACAGAACTGCAACTGATGAAACTATAGAAACCGACATAAGTTTAGATGCCTTTCCTTCCCCTGAAGCTTTATGGTTAAAATACAAACATTACAAAGGTATCGTTACTCCCGAAGGTGAGAAAATTGCTTTGCAAAAATACTTTTCAGATGGCTCAGGAAGAAAGCCAAGATATTATCAGCAAATAGCCGTAAACAGGACTGTGGAAGCCATTGCAAATGGACAAAACAGGATTCTCCTTGTCATGGCGACAGGAACCGGAAAAACCTACACTGCTTTCCAGATTATTCATCGTTTATGGAAAAGCGGTGCTAAGAAAAGAATATTATTTCTTGCTGACAGAAATGCTTTGATTGACCAAACGAAACGTGGTGACTTCAAACATTTTAAAGATAAAATGACGGTGGTTAAAAACCGTATGATTGATAAGAGTTATGAGATCTATTTAGCACTCTACCAAGGATTGGCTGGTGCTGATGAAGAAGCTAATGCTTACAAACAATTCTCACCTGAGTTCTTTGATTTGATTATAATTGACGAGTGTCACAGAGGAAGTGCTAAAGAGGACAGTTCATGGCGTGAAATATTAACTTATTTCAATAAAGCTACTCATGTTGGTTTAACCGCTACACCAAAAGAAACTAAAGAGACAAGTAACACTGAATATTTTGGGGAACCAGTTTATACTTATTCCTTAAAACAAGGTATTGATGATGGTTTCTTAGCGCCATATAAAGTAATTCGAGTAGCTTTAAATGTTGATGCCGAAGGCTACCGACCGGAACAAGGCAAGACAGATAAAGAAGGAAATGAAATTGAGGATAGAATTTATAACCGAAAGGATTTTGATAGAAGTTTGGTTATTGAAGAACGGACTGATGCCGTTGCCAAAAAATTAACTGAGTATTTAAAAGGATTAGACCGCTTTGCCAAAACCATTATATTTTGTGTGGATATTGACCATGCCGAGCGGATGCGAAATGCTATAGCCAGACACAATGCTGACTTAGTAGCTGAAAACTACAAATATGTAATGCAGATTACAGGCGATAATGACGAAGGCAAACGAGAGTTGGATAACTTCATTAACCCGGAAGAGAAATACCCAGTTATTGCTACAACATCTGAATTAATGACTACCGGTGTAGATGCGCAAACCTGTAAAGTGATTGTACTAGATGCCAACATTAATTCGATGACCAAGTTTAAACAGATAGTTGGACGTGGCACTCGTATTAATGAAGAGTTTAATAAATTATACTTTACTATTCTCGACTTTAGAAACGCTACGGATAATTTTGCCGACCCGGATTTTGATGGTGACCCTTTGCGTATAAAACCTATAACCGAGGATACCGACTTGACAACAATTGTGGATGAAGAAGAAACAGAAGATACCCCAATCATAGACGATATTTCGGGAGATGAAATCATAATGGTTCCACCAGTGGTTAGAACGGTATCTGATATTGATGGAGACACCTATAAAGTTGGGCCAAAACAATATGTAAATGGAGTTGATGTTTCGGTATTGGTAAGCAGGGAATTGTACTTTGACCATAACGGCAAACCCATTACAACAAGTTTAAAAGACTATACCAAAAACATCATACAAGAGCGTTTCGCTTCATTGGATGATTTCTTAATAACTTGGAATAAGGCCGATAAAAAAGAAGCTATTATTAAAGAATTGCAAGAGCAGGGCGTTATGGTGGAAGCGTTATATGATGCCGTTGACAAAAAAGTAGATTTGTTTGATTTGATTTGTCATGTGGCTTATGACCAACCGCCACTAACCCGAAAAGAAAGAGCCAACAACGTTAAGAAGCGAAACTACTTTACCAAATATGGAGAACAAGCTCATAAAGTACTCGAAACCTTATTAGATAAATACGCCGATGAAGGAGTTGAAAATATTGAGAGCATAGAAGTATTGCGTGTAAAACCATTTGATGAATATGGTTCACCAATTGAAATTATCAATGAGTTTGGCAGTAAACAGAAGTATTTAGAAGCAGTTAGAGAACTTGAAAATGAACTTTATAGAACCATAGGATAAATAACATGGACGAAGGAATAAGCATCGATTATAAAAGCATACGCAAAATTATCGATCCTTCAGGAAAAATAAAAACTGAAGGTATTCGGGATTTGGCTATAACGAGTGTTGCATTTGCAAATGCACACGGCGGCCAAATTATTATTGGTATTGAAGATAAAAATAAACAACCGCCGGCTAACCAAACCATAAATGTTGTGCTAACCAATGATACAGTAACGCGTCTCAAATCCCTCTGTTTTAATGTCGGATTTCAACTTGGAGAAATTGAAACCCATGAACAGTAAAAGCGCTGATATTCAAAAACGGATTTCAGATTTACCGATTGAAGACATCCGAAAATGTCTTTTGCAACTAGAGAAAGATGGTCTTGTTTTAACCGCTGGTGTCAAAAAGGG
>JAYURX010000398.1:0-3092 GCA_043755965.1 Flavobacterium sp.
TGTGAAAATTCAATCTTGTTATCCGGAATTTTTTTGAATTATACGCAAATGTAAGCGGAATATTTAAGCTTTGCAAAAACAAAATCAATTTTTATTAAATAGTTTTTATCACTAATTTTGCAATGCTTTTTAAAATTCATTCTGAATTTATTTTCAGAAGCTAATTCCCGCTATTCGCTGCAATCTTTTTTTTAAATTGCCACGGGGTTTAAACCCGTGGCAATTTAAAAAAAAGGATTTCCACTACTATCGGGGCTAAAAAACCATAAACTACAAACCATAAACTAAAAACACAATGGAATACAGAATAGAGAAAGATACTATGGGCGAAGTTAAAGTTCCTGCCAACAACTATTGGGGAGCACAAACTGAGCGTTCCAGAAATAATTTTAAAATTGGTCCATCAGCATCAATGCCAAAAGAAATCATAGAAGGATTCGCTTATCTGAAAAAAGCCGCTGCTTATGCCAATGGTGATCTTGGCGTTTTGTCAACCGAAAAACGTGACGCCATTGCAGCCGTTTGCGACGAAATCCTTGCCGGAAAACTAACTGATGAATTTCCGTTAGTGATTTGGCAAACCGGTTCAGGAACCCAAAGCAATATGAATGTGAATGAAGTCATTGCCAATCGAGCCCAAGTTTTAGCCGGATTTAAAATTGGCGAAGGCGAACAATTCGTAAAAGCCAATGACGATGTGAACAAATCACAATCATCAAACGATACGTTCCCAACAGGAATGCATATTGCCTGCTATAAAGCTGCTGTAGAAGTAACAATTCCCGGAGTTGAAAAACTTCGCGATACGTTAGATGCCAAATCTGCAGCGTTCATGAATGTGGTTAAAATTGGAAGAACACACTTGATGGATGCCACGCCATTAACTTTAGGACAAGAATTGTCAGGTTATGTAGCCCAATTGAATTACGGTATAAAAGCTTTAAAAAATACACTTTCCCATTTATCAGAAGTTGCCCTTGGTGGAACTGCCGTTGGAACAGGATTAAACACACCAGCGGGTTATGATGTAAAAGTAGCTGAATATATTGCCAAATTTACAGGTCATCAATTTGTTACTGCTCCAAATAAGTTTGAAGCTTTGGCTTCACACGACGCTATTGTGGAAAGTCATGGTGCTTTGAAACAATTGGCCGTTTCCCTAAATAAAATTGCAAATGATATCAGAATGCTGGCTTCAGGTCCACGTTCCGGAATTGGTGAAATTATAATTCCTGAAAACGAACCGGGTTCCTCAATCATGCCTGGAAAAGTAAATCCAACACAATGCGAAGCCTTGACTATGGTTTGCGCCCAGGTGATGGGTAACGATGTAGCCATTTCCGTTGGAGGAATGCAAGGTCATTATGAATTGAATGTTTTCAAACCGGTAATGGCAGCTAACTTTTTACAATCGGCGCGTTTACTTGGCGATGCTTGTGTTTCTTTTGACGAGCATTGCGCCAGCGGTATTGAGCCAAATCATAAACGTATCAAAGAATTAGTTGATAATTCATTGATGCTTGTAACGGCGCTAAACACTAAAATTGGTTATTACAAATCGGCCGAAATTGCTCAAACAGCACATAAAAACGGAACAACTCTTAAAGAAGAGGCCGTTCGATTGGGTTATGTTTCGGCAGAAGATTTTGATGCTTGGGTAAAACCGGAAGACATGGTGGGTAGTTTAAAATAATTCTATTGTGTTACTTTAAACCATATAGAAACATAGATTTTGAAACTTAAAAAGAAGCTTTGCTTTATATAGAATAATCATATTTTCTATGAATCTATGTGGTAAAAATTTTAAATTTTAAATAAAAAAAATCCCGATTTACATCGGGATTTTTCGATCTGTCAAAATCAAACAAAACAATAATCAAACTATTTTTTCTTCATAAACATATTGGTGTAATATTTTTTTCCGGTTGTTTCGTCAACTGTAACGGATATACCCAAATGAGTGTAATTACCTTCGATGTTGGCTTTGTGAGTTGGACTGTTTAACCAGGCACTCATAGCGCTTTCTGCGGTTTGGTAGTTGTAGGCAATGTTCTCGCCTACTCTATCTGCTCCTAATACCTGGATCAGATTGTTAGATCTTTGTTGAAAATAATCGTGGTTTACAACGGCATTATCAATCATGTAAATATTGTGCTCTTGTGATTTGTAAGAGATGTGATTGATTACTTCAAGTGTATTCAATCCAATACTTGCACGATAATCATTGATAAGTGTAACAAGTCTCAACTCAGTTTCATTGTAATTGTAAGTAGTTACAATTTTGTTGTCAGTTGAAGAACCTTCTGAAGAATCAGAAGAACAAGATACCATAGTGAACACGATTGCTAACGGCAACAATGCTCTAAACATTTTTGCTTTCATAGAAGTAGGTTAAGTTTTTAATAAAGTAGATGTGGGGTAAACACTTTATTTAGATTAATATTGACAGTTTTTAATAAAGTAGATGTGGGGCAAACACTTTATATATTTTAATTTAAAAGAACGTATTGTTTTATTTCGTTAGACAATTCTACAACTTTTGACGTTTAACGTACAAATAAAATCGATAAAATACACAATTTATACAATAGTATAAGAATATTTCCTACTTATATGCATTTCGTCGATATTAATTTTATCCTATGGCAAAACAAAAAAGCCACTCATCGAAGTGGCTTTTTTGTTTTTAGATACTTAATTACATAATTAAGGTGAAAGGCGTTCTATTTTCCAATTGAATCCAGCATGCAATTGGTAGCGGATGCGGTCATGAAGCCGGTTTGGCCTTCCCTGCCAAAACTCCACTTCTATTGGCCGAACTAAAAAGCCGCCCCAAAATTCAGGACGTGGAATTTCTTTTCCTTCATAAGTTGATTCCAACTCTTTTAGTTTATTATCCAGATAGTCTCTTGATGGTATAACCTCGCTTTGCGGAGAAACTATGGCGCCAAGTTTACTTCCGTCTGGTCTTGAGCTAAAATAATTGTCTGAAATTGTTTCCGAAGTTTTCTCTGCTATTCCTTTAATAATAACCTGTCTTTCCATACTGTGCCAAAAGAATGAGAGACAAATATTAGGATTGTTTAAGATAG
>JAYURX010000399.1:0-7258 GCA_043755965.1 Flavobacterium sp.
CCGAAAGTATAACCATCCGAATTGGCATTTGAATGATCATACATATTACTTTTAAATAGTGCTTTGCCCTCTTCGTTTTTGTATGAACCACGGATGTTATAACTGATACTGCTTACCAATTTTCCTTTCAATCCGGCATAGATATCAAATTTTTGGTCGGTAGGAGCAACGTTAAGCGTTGGAGATACAAAGTAATTTTCCTGTACAAAATCATGATACGAATTTTGTTTTAGCGTTCCTTCCAAACCTGCATAGAAAATCATCAAATCACCTACTACTTTATATGCAGCCGTAACCTGTGGATAAATAAAGAATTTGCTTTCGCCAGATTCCTGTGCGGCACTATAAAAGAAACCAACTCCAAGATTCATCGTTAAATCATCTTTTTGGATTCTGATACTTGGCTGAAAGCCAACATTGGTAAAACCATATTTTATGGAAGCCGTTTTGTCGAAATTCTGCTCGAATGAACCACTGATGTAGTCCACCACAAAATCGGCTTTGATTTTTTGCTCTACAATATCAAATTCCAATGATGGCTTTGCTACAAAACGATTTTCTGCCGAGCCAAAAGCATCCCAGAAACGACTGAATTTAATAGTGCTTTCTTTTAAAATATTGTCCAGACCTAATCTTCCTCCAACATATAAAGTATGGTACGTTTGAAGTTCATCAATTCCTTCAATCGTTGCATCAGACAACAGGCCAGGATAAATTCCGTACCAGTTATATATCTGGTGTTTGTAACCCACATCAGCATTCCATGACATAGCTTTTGTAAGGCTTCCGTAGGTTAAATCTAAAGAAGTATTGAACATTTTATCATCCAAAACTACATTCTCTACTCCGCCCTGAGTTGAATTGTGGCGCAGCATTCCACCAAAGTAATCGGTGTTGCTAACGTTTTCTGTAATAAATAGTTCTGCGTTTACAGTGCCGTAATTCCCTGCGGCCAGCGTCAAATAGTTACTAAAAATTTTCTCTTCCGGACTTTTATCCACATTAGCGGCTTTTCCTTTGGAAGGTGCAAAGGTAGAAGCTACAGGAAACGAGAAAATATTGTATTTAATGTTTTCTTTTTTCGAAGTATCATCGTCATCCAAAGTTGGTGTTTCTTTTACTTTGAAAGCATCGGAAATTGTTGGCGTATAGGGTTTCACTACGTTTACGACTTCGGTTCCAATGTTGTCATCCTTCTTTTGGGAAAAGGAAAGGTGTGTTAAAAAAAGAACTGCTATTATATATTTTACTTGTTTCATAGTACATTTATGTTACACAGAGGTTCACAGAGAATCTCAGAGATTCACAGAGATTCACAGAGATTTTTTTTATTCCGTTAATGATGAGTTCGTTTTTGCGGCTTCGCCTTTAATCATGCTCAATTCGGTTTGTGCTTCTGCAACAACGTCATCGAATTCTTTGAAATTTTTGATAACGCTATCTAAAATAGAAGTAGCGCTAAAATTATCTTTCAATTGGTAATAGTTTCTTGCCATTACAATCAAACCTTTGGCTCCAAAATATTTATAGCCCGAATAATCCCTGGCTAATTTTTGAACTGTCTTATTTGAATCTTCATACTTACCATCTTTATTTTTGAAATAAGCGTCATAATACAATGCTTCGGCTGCTAATTCTCCTTTAGCAATAGTCAATAATTTAGCGTAAGCCACTCTGGCTTTTTGCTCGTCATTCACTTTTATAGCAGCACGGGCGACAATAATCTGAGCGTCACTTTTTATTTTGTTATCTGTTTTTGGATTTGCCAATACTTTATCGGCATAAACAACAGCATTTGCATAATCCTTTAGGTCGTAATACGCACGCATCAGATTGGCTTGCGCAAACGTTACATTTTGCGGAAAATCAGCTTCTGTTTCTAATCGCTCCAATACCGGAACCGCTTTCGCATAATCGTCTTTTTTCAAGTGAATTTCGGCTAAACGCGCCAAAGACTGCTCGGTAAATTCGTTTCTTGGCCTGCTGATTACAAACTCATAATTCGGAACAGCGCTTGCTTCTTTCCCATCTGTGTAATAGGATTGTGCCAAATAAAAGTTCGCTTTCAAAGCGTGAATTCCTTTTGGAAATTGAGAAACATAACCACTCAAACTCGTGATAGCCTGCTTCGTGTTATTTTGCAAATATTGTTTTTCTGCTGCTTCGTAAGTATCATTATCCAAATCGGCGTCAGAAACTTCAACGAAATCCAAAGTTCTCACCCAAGCGGCATATTCATTTACTTTTCCGTTATCCATATAAACCAATCTTGCTGTAGAAACCGCTTCTAAGGCTTCGGGGGTTCTTGGATAATCTGCCGCTACTTTTTTGAATTTGGCTATAGCCAATTCATCTTTTTGGGCATTATAATAAATCAATCCCTGACGCAAAATCGCTTTGGACGCAAACGACCCATTTTTGAATTCGCTCAATAATTGATCGTAGGTTTTAATCGCCAAGTCGGTTTTGTTTTCGGTCACATAGGTATTTCCTAATTCGAACAAAGCGTCATCACGATATTTTGAGGTTTTGAATTTTTGCAGAAATAAATTAAAATCTTCAATTTTCTTATCGTTTTTACCAACAAAGCCATAGCTGAGTGCTTTTTGGAAAGTTGCATAATCAGCATCTATCCCTTTCATATCAATGGCCTTGTTGTATGCATCCATCGCCGGCCAATACTTAGCAGAAACAAATCGCGAATCTCCTAATCTTAAAAAAGCATCATTCAAACGAACCTTGTCGTCTTTCGCTCCATCAACATGTTTTTGAAAATAATTTCCAGCCTGATCATATTCCTTTTGTTTGAAATAAGCGTAAGCAATATTGTAATTGATGTTCTTGTATTCAGGAGTTGTTTTGGCTTCAGCCGAATCTTCAAATTGTTTAAAGCTCGAAGTTGCATCGCTGAAATTGTCTAAAACGTACTCAGTTTCACCTTTCCAGAAAGTAGCACGTGCTGTTATTTTTTCATTTCTCTTATTCGCAAGTGATTTTTTAAACATGCTCAACGCCTCTTGATAATTTCCATCTGTATACAATTCAATTCCTCTGTAAAACAAGACTTTCTGATAGGCAATTTTGTTTTCAGGCGTATTATTTTTTTCCAATAATGCCAAGGCATCTTTATAATTCTTAGACGTAATATAAGAGTTAATCAGCAGGTTTTCGATTTCGCTTTTGCTTGTTGTATTTGGATATTTAGTCAAAAACGAAGACAAAACATCAGGCACACTTTGAAATGAATTTCCAATTTCATAACTCAGTTTGGCATAATTCAAATTGGCATCTTCCTGAATTTTTTTGTCAAAATCCATTTCTGACGCACTTTTGAAAGCGTTTAACGCCTGTTGCTTTTTATCAGTTTTGAAGTAGCATTCACCCAAATGATAATAAGCATTCTGTGCTACAGCATCTTTCCCGTCTATGATTTTGTTGAATTGCGAAATCGCATTTTCGTAATCTTTTTGCATGTAATACGTATAACCCAATTGGTAAAAATCGGTGTTGCTCCATTTACCTCTTTTGCCTTTATATTCTTTTAAATAAGGCAATGCCTTGTCGTATTGTTGTAAATTAAAATAGCTTTCGCCAATGATTTTGTTGAGTTCTGATTTTTCGGAAGGATTGGATTTTGGCATCGCCACAAGTCCGGCGTCAATCGCTTTTTGGAAGTTGCCTTCCTTGAAAGCCATATCGGCTTTGAAATAAGACAATTTCTCCGAATATTTTTCTTCGCCTTCCACTTGTTGGAAATACTTATTGGCTTCCTTGTAATTATTGCCTTCATACTGCATAAAGCCAAGATAGTATTTGGCTTGGGTACCATACTCTTTTGAATTTTCTGCTTTGCTTAAGTACGCCTGGGCTTGCTTTTTGTCTCCAGCGGTGAAATAAGCATATCCTTTTTCAAAAGTAAATTTTTCAGTTTGATCATAAGTCAGCGCGTTTTCATCTACTTTGTCAAAATATTGCAGCGCCTGAGGAAACTTGCCTTGTTCAAAATAATATTGCGCGACTTCAATGTAAGCTTGGTTTGTTTTAGAACTTGTTGGATAATCTGCAACAAATTTTTCCATCAATTCATCCGCATTACTCTGGTTGAGATGAATGGCGCAAATACCAATATAATAGGCGCATTCTGCCTGAACATCCTGAGCTGCGTTGTCGTGTTTTACTTTGTCAAATAAGATTTGAGCTGATTGGTATTGTTTGTCTTTAAATAAGGAAATAGCTTTATCAAAGTCAGACAAATTATTAGTGTAAATAGCGGATTGTTGTCCTGAAACCTCAGAAATTCCAGCTATAAAAAATAGAAAAAATAACATTAAAACGTTGCGCATAGTTTTTATTTTAATTTATTCAAAAGTATTATTCTATACCCTATAACGTAAAAACTATGCCATTTATTATAAACATTCTTTTAAACAATTTATATTTTAAGAAGAAAGAGAATAGAAAATAGAGAATAGACCTTAATCCAATACAAAATCTATTTTCTATATTCTATGTTCTATTTTCTTTTTGGATTTTGGGATTTTTATTTACTATTTTTACCCAATAAACGAATTACACATGTCAGAAACTGTTTTATCTCTAAAAAACGTAACGATTTATCAAGAAAACAAAGTGATTTTGTCACAAATAAATCTTGAAGTTAAAGAAGGTGAATTCCTTTACATCATTGGGAAAACCGGAACTGGGAAAAGTAGTTTTATGAAAACGCTTTATGGTGATTTGCAACTAACAGTTGGTACGGGAAATATTGTCGGGTATGATTTATTGCATCTGAAAGAAGATGAGATTCCGTTTTTGAGAAGAAAAATTGGCATCGTTTTCCAGGATTTTCAATTATTGCCGGACAGAAGTGTGAATGAAAACATGCTGTTTGTTTTGAGAGCAACCGGCTGGACAGACAAAACTGAAATGCAGGTTAAAATTGATGAAGTGTTGGATCGGGTTGGATTAAGAAGTATTTCCAACAAAATGCCGCATCAGCTTTCGGGTGGTGAACAACAAAGAGTTGCTATTGCCAGAGCATTATTGAACGATCCCGAATTAATCTTAGCTGATGAACCAACCGGAAATCTTGATCCGCAAACGAGTGCCGAAGTTTTGGGTATTTTGAAAAAAATCAATGAGAACGGAAAAACAGTTATCATGGCAACCCACGATTATGCTGTAATTATGAAATTTCCGGCCAAGACACTGAAATGCGAAGACAACACTATTTTTGAAGTGGTTCAAAAAACGGTTTAAATCGTTTGTTATCTGATAAAAACTTAGCCAAAAGCAGGATTACAAAAGGAAAAGTCACGAGGTGAAATCTATCGCCCTGACCACAAGATATTCCTGATAATACTATGATGTAGGCAATAAAAAGTGCAACAAAAAAGTATTCTCTTTCTCTTCTGAAATTATTATATAAAAATAAAACCGACAGCAAAACTGCCAACAACGTAAAGATTCTATTTTGCCATTTGGTAACATTAAAAATGAGTTTTTTCCAAAAAGAAAAATAGGTCTTGTTTTCATAATTCTTTACATCTTCTATGCACGAATTCCCTGTTTTGGAATTCTCAATGACATCTGAGAAATAGGCTTTTACCAGATTTGGAAAATTAGTTTTGATTTGATGTTTTAAATCTTCTAATGCTACTTTCTTTTGCACAGTAAAATCCAAACTAAATAAGTATTCAGCTCTTGGATTTTTAATCTGCTTGTATTCCTTTCCATTTTTAAAACATTCGGCTATGCTGCAAATATAATTGTGATAGGTTACGCCATCAATATAGCTAATCGTAAAATCGCCATACTGCACTTTCATTCCCACGACTTGAATAGTTATCATCAATAAACTTCCATAAAGGAAAATCATACTTTTATGCTTGCGATTTTTAAGAATCGCTCTGACAAAAAACAATAACATTATAATCCCAAAAAACTTTGCCCCAGGTTTTATCAGCATGCTTGATAATACTAATGATAAAGACAAGGACAAATACCAAAACTTGTCCGTTTTATAATATTGGAACAATAAATAAAAAGCAAGAGCAGTGAAGAAAACAAAGATGTTTTCGGTTAATAAATGATAATTTAAAATGATGTTTCCTAGAATAAAAAAAGGTAAAACAGCAACACAGAAAGCCACTTTTTCCCTGACAAAATTCTTCAAAATTTCAAATAAAACAATCGATGTACCCAACCAGCAAAATACATTTACCACAAAACTCCATTCAAAAATTCCGGCATCAGAACTTCCAAACAAATAAGGAATTCCGGTAATGAAAGCCATCAGCATTGGCCGATAGTAATGACCGGTGAATTTCAGATACATTTTTTGAGCAGACTCTAAATAGTTGGAACAATCGGGATAAATCAGGGTTTGCTTGTCTAATTGCAGCAGGAAATTCAAAACTTCCAAACAACACAAACCCACAAAAATGATTAGAAAATGGTATTTATATTTTAGTAAAAAAGATTTTATCACGGCTTGCCCTTTTTATAAACATGTGGGTTTTCCTTGATTCCTTTTTTGAAAATTTTTCGCAAAGTCATTCGCAGAAAAGTGTCTAGCTGCAAAACCATATCGGAGAATTTATTTTCAGGACGGCCACGAAATGAAGTCACATGGAATCTATCTGAATCTTTTAAAGGGGAATTCGCAAAATAATAATTGGAAACACAACGACGATAGCCATCAAAAATAACCGGCGAAACGGAATGCAATGCAAAATTATGAGTTTCCATTATGGCCAACCGATTGAATTTACTGTGAATAGTAATTTGCTTTTGTTTCAAACCATTTGGCCAAAGTTCCAAATTTCCGCCATTGCTTTCATCCCAATTTGGTGTAACATAGTACAACAAATTCAACACGCGCCACAAGTTTCGGTCTTTGTCATGCGAATTGTCTAAATGCGGATTGAGAAACTGCTTCTTTCCCATCATGGAAATCCCGCCGGCATAGAGATGTTCGTCCGGAATTGGATTTTCTATATTGCATATTTCACCTATGACTTCCACTACTCTTTTATCCTGAAAAGCATAAACTACTTCCTCTAATAATGGATGATACAAATTCATTTGAGCCGCAACATACTTGTCTTCGCGCAGACTTTTCTTCAAAACCATTTGTTCCGTTTTTGGAAACGCAGCGTGAATTTGCAACGCAATATCATTTGGCAACAAATCATCGAGAAAAAAATAACCAATACCCGAATCTGAATTTTGAAATTCAGTCTTTAGCCTTTGCTTT
>JAYURX010000400.1:0-3081 GCA_043755965.1 Flavobacterium sp.
TCCTTTTGTTCAGCAAAGAATTCCTTTTGCAAATTTTTCATGTGTGCCTGAACGGCTTCTTCTGCATGTTCCTGAATCTTTGAATCTATCGTAGTGTAGATTTTTAAACCATCACTATAAATATCATAATCACTTCCGTCTGTTTTTTTATTTTCTTTTGCCCAATTTTTCATGTACTCACGAAGGAATTCCCTAAAATAAGTAGCCGTTCCTTCCTTGTGGCTTTCCGGATGAAAGTGTAAAACGATTGGTTGGCTGGCCAATTTATCTTCGGTTTCTTTGTCCAAAATCCCATTTCTAAACATTTGACCCAAAACTGTATTTCTTCTGGCGCGCACTTTTTCGATACGGCGTAAAGGATTAAAATAAGATGGGTTTTTAAGCATTCCGACAAACATTGCCGCTTCGTCTATAGTCAAATCGCGTGGTTCTTTTCCAAAATATACTTTGGAAGCAGAACGAATTCCAACGGCTGTATTCACAAAATCGGCTTTGTTGAGATACATTGCGATAATTTCGTTTTTGGTATATTGACGTTCCAGTTTAACAGCAATAATCCATTCCTTTACTTTTTGAATAACACGGAATATTTTAAATGTCGACCCTTCACCATGGAATAATAATTTGGCTAATTGTTGCGTCAGTGTACTCGCACCACCATCCGCTCCTAATTTTAAGGCGGCACCTAAAGTTCTTCGGGCATCAATTCCGGAATGTTCGTAGAAACGTTCATCTTCGGTAGCCACCAAGGCTTTAACCAAATGCGGCGGTAAATCTTCGTATTTTATTGGTGTTCTGTTTTCATTATAAAATTTCCCAATCGTGATGCCATCAGAAGAAATAACCTCTGTTGCCAAATTTGATTCTGGGTTTTCTAAATCCTCAAAAGAAGGCATGCTTCCAAAAAATCCCCATGAAGCCAAAGCGAAAAACAAAGCCATTACGCCAAGACCGTAAAAGAACAACTTCCAAAATTTCTTTTTGTAGTATTTAATGTCTTTGACCGGTATGTTATTTTTTTGTGCCATAATTTTATTCTGTAGATTCTATTCTAAAGCCAACATCGGAAATACCCGGAAGTGCTGCTACACCTTCAATCATTCCGGTTTGTCTCGTTGCCTGCTGTATATGGATTTTATAAATTCCTTTTTGAGTAAAGTTTGTTTTGCCTTTGTAAAAAAGCTTACTTTCCTTAATATCCGAAAAGCCATCTCCAAGAAGCGTTCCATCAGGATTTGTCATTTGATATTCCAGTGTGTCGACATTTATCTTTCTGTTGGGTTGTTCCAAAGAAACAATCAGAAATAAATTATTGTATGGGTAATCGTCGTTATTCCTGACATTTACATACAAATTAAAGAACTTTTTCGGGTCCAGTTTTGGCAACTCGAAAGTCACGATGCTATCTTTATGCCAAGTTTTCCCAACCGATTTATATTCGTCAAAAACTCTTTTTTTATCACAAGAAATAGCCAAAAGCAGGATTAAAATAAAAAGGATGCTATTCTTTATTTTCATTCTTCTTTATAATTATAGGTTTTTTGTCTGCTGGTTTCTGGTTTTGATTTTGATTTTGATTTTGTTCCTTTTTCTGGTTTTGGTTTTGGTTCTGATTTGACTGCGTCCTGTTCGGCTTCGCCTCGAGTGGCTTTACCTTGTTGCCCTGTGGCTCGGGTTGATTCGAAACCTTGTTTTTATTTTTGTTTCTGTTTTTGTTTTTGCTCTTTTTGGGTTGGTCAAATCGAGTCAGACTTTCTTGTCCCATGGCATTGTTAAAATCTTTTTCAGGCTCAGCAACCGTTTCAATAGCAAAATCTTCAAGAGAGCTTACTTTTTTGTTTTGCTTGTTTTCAGCCATTATTTCTTTGACTTGTTCTATGCTTAAGACATGCCAATTCGCAAAATTATCAATATAAGCAAACCACATTAGCCCTTTAAAAATATCTTGTTTTTGGCAAATGGCATCGCCTTTTTCTGTTTTTAACTTGGTTTCAAAATCGGGAAAACCTTTTAAGGCATCTAAGTAAGTATCCAATTCGTAGTTCAAACAGCATTTTAATTTACCACATTGCCCGGCTAATTTTTGAGGATTTAAAGACAATTGTTGGTACCGCGCTGCAGAAGTATTCACGCTACGAAAATCAGTTAGCCAAGTAGAACAGCATAATTCCCTACCGCAGGAACCAATACCACCAAGGCGAGCTGCTTCTTGTCGCAAGCCAACTTGTTTCATCTCGATTCTGGTACTGAAGACACGCGAATAGTCTTTGATTAAAAGTCTGAAATCAACTCTGTCGTTTGCGGTGTAATAGAAAGTTACTTTTGAACCATCACCTTGAAATTCGATATCAGAAATTTTCATTTCTAATTTGTGAATAATAGCTAATTCACGCGCTTTTACCTTCATTGCTTCTTCTTTGTCCCGTGAATCGCTCCAAATATCGATGTCTCTTTGAGAAGCTTTTCGATATATTTTTGGGATGTCGGTGCTGGTGTGATTCACGCCTTTTTTCTTCATTTGAATCTTTACCAGTTCTCCGGTAAGTGTTACAATCCCAACATCGTGTCCGGGTGAAGCTTCGGTAGCTATAACATCGCCGATGCTAAGTGTCAGTTTTTCGGTATTGCGAAAAAATTCTTTTCTTCCGTTTTTGAAGCGAACTTCAACACAGTCGAAAGCAGTTTCTCCATTGGGCAAACTCATATTGGCTAACCAATCAAAAACCGTTAATTTATTGCAGCTATCGGTGCCGCAAGTCCCATTATTTTTGCAACCTTTTGGTGCGCTACCATCAGATGTTGAACAACTTTGACAAGCCATAATTATATATATAGTGTTGCAAAAGCAACTTATAATTCATAAAACGATTAATTGGTAAAGATAGTATTTTAAAAAAATAAATTACAATAAAAAAATTCCAAATTCCAAACGACTTTATTTTTGGAATTTGGAATTTTAAGTATTGGAATTTGATTATATTTTAGTCTAGAATTTTAAACAATTTATCCGATAAACGAATTCGGAAAGGCAAACTAATAGTTACTTTATCACCTGATTTTGCAACTGTATTTTCGCTTCCG
>JAYURX010000401.1:0-7217 GCA_043755965.1 Flavobacterium sp.
CTTTGTGGCAAACTAAGTAAAACCGTTTTTAATTGGCTTCCTGAAACCCATTCTTTCGATATGAATTTCAAGTTTTCATTCAGTACTAAATTAAATTCAGCAGTTTTGGTCGTTAATAAATCAACTACTTTTAAGGTGTTTTCAAAAAATCCTTCTGTAAATTCGAATTCTATAATTGGAATTTTATGAGACAATGAAGAGAGAATATTGAGTTCGTAACCTTCAGTATCTATTTTACAAAAATGTGGGATTCCAATTTTTTCAATTACAGAATCCAATGTATTTACGATAACCGTTTCTTTAGTATTCCAATAAATTTCCGCAGTGGTATAAAATTTTACAAACGCTTCAGAAAGTGTGGCGACTTCCATATGATTGGCTAAAAACAATTCTTTTTCCTCGTCTTTGGAGCCAATGGCTAAAGGATGAAAATCAAATTCAGCATGTTCAGCTTTTATCTTTTGCAGTTTTTCAAGGCATACACTTTGTGGCTCAAAAGCAATTACTTTGGCGCCAAGAGATAAAAACAACTTACTTTTTTTGCCAACATTGGCACCAATATCAAAACACAAATCACCTTTGCCAATGAACTGCGCATAAAACTTTCTGTTTTTGTAAGCGATAATAATTTCTTTTAAAATCATTTTCATAAGATGTTATCTGAATGACATTATTCGGCTAAACCAAATCGTATTGAAAATTATTTTTCCTTTGATAATGATAATTTAAAAAGTGAATATGATATAAATTGTCTTCTTTTTCATTTCCGGTAACGGTATTAATTGCTTCTCCCCAAAGCAACATATGACTTCCTAAATTTAGTGTTTTTATGATTTCAATTTCATGATATTTGATTGCTATTTCGGGAATCGGAAATTCATATAATTTGGTCTTGATTACTTTGAACGTCAATGAATCCAGATTTGGCGGATTACCCGAATGATGGTGTGACAATTTATAAACTGCGTCTTTTAAAGTCGATGGAAATTCAGCAGCAACAATTTTTTTGGTTTTGATAATTTTATCAAGTGTGCTATTTGTGTGCCTTAATCCAAATACAAACCGATTCGTATCAGGAATACTTCCAACCAAATCCATCGGGAAAATATTGAAATAATCATCTTTCTTGAAGGAAACAAGTCTCACTTTTCGGGGATAACTAAAGGCCGCAGCCAAATTTTTAAATTGATTAAAAGATTGACTTGGTTTTTTATAATAGAGTGAATAAATCAAGTACGTTTTTAGAGAATTTAAGTAGAATAATTTACTTTTATCAACTTCAAACAACAGCAGCGTTCCTTTATTTTCGGAGATTAATTCTGTGAATTTTAAGGTTAAAACAGCAACCGGTTTGTTTTGTTTCGAATTGAAAGATAATTTATAATCGGTTTTATTATTAGTGTTTGGCACATATTCATCAAACCAAACACCAAACACCATAGGCTCTAATGATAACAGCCAATGTTTTTTAGAAACATCCGATTTCGCCCCATCAATTTCAAGAAAAACCTTTTCGGTTATTGAATTTTCATCAATGGAAACAGCAGGAAATTCTTTGAAAAAAGTTTGTCCAAACAGCAATTTGTTGAGTAACTTTTTCATTTTTGAGTTAGATGAATTAATGAAAAACCTTCTTCCTTAAATCGTTCGCAACTTTTGAATTCAAAAATCTCAGACGAAGCCTTTTTAATTGATTTTACGGAATGAAGATATACCAATTGCTCTTTACTTTCGTATGCAACTTTAACTTTGATAGGCTTATTACTAAAATACATTTGAATTCTTTTTTTTAAATCGTAATCTAAAACCAGCAAAAATATTTCAGCATTTGGAGCAGTTATCATAGCGACATTTTTAAAAAAAGAATCAATATCTATAATGCAGTTCAACACTGCAAAATTGGCTAATACTGCATTAACTTTCTGTTGAAACGGGAGCGTTTTGTCCCATGTTGTATAATCAGTTTTACTTTCTTCCAAAAACTTAATATTTCCATTCGGAAATTCTCTATTGATTTTGTCAATTGCAACATTCCTCATGCCTGCTGAAGGCTCACAAAAAATCACCGAATAATCATTTGCCAACAACCATTTCAAATCTTC
This sequence comes from Flavobacterium sp., assembly GCA_043755965.1. GTDB lineage: Bacteria > Bacteroidota > Bacteroidia > Flavobacteriales > Flavobacteriaceae > Flavobacterium. Next base: position 2,103 of record JAYURX010000401.1, read on the forward strand.
TCCTGTTCCTCCTCCAAAATCCAGAATAATTCCTTTTTTTACAAGGGAATTTAATTTATCAGCTACATTTTCTCGTACAAAATCACTTTTAGAGTCATGATTCATAATACCGTCATATTCAGTGGCTATTGTATCATAATAACTGATATTTTGGTTTTTGATATGTTGCAGATTGGATTTCATTTTGAATTAAGCTTTTTTGAAAAATAAGTAATATACTGATAGGCTGTAAAAAACTGCGCAACGGCTGAAGCAAATAAAGCTGCTTTTAGTCCATAACCAAAATACAACAAAACGACTGAAACAAAACTATTAATAGCAATGGAAATAATTCCGGTTTTTAAAACAAAATTCTGCTTATTCTCTTTATATAAAATCAATATTTTAATGGTATACAAATATGGCGGAAAGGTTATCAGGAAACCCAGAAGGTAATACTGAAAATCTAAATCTAAATTGTAAACATATTTTGTAATTAAAAATAAAACGAACAAACTAAAACAAACAATTAAAGGCGAAATCAAAGAAAGAAATTTTTGGAAAGCGGCCACTGAACTTTTCTGCAGGCGATAGATATTCTTCATGAATGGAAAAATCAAAAATGTTCCCAAAGCATGAATTAAAATGAAGAAAGTCGTGATGATTTGATAAATCGCAATATTCTTGTCTGATTCAAAAAAAGTAATAATTACAAAATCTATTCTCGACTGTAGAAATCCAACCAAACTGAGAAAAAAAAAGGAAATCGCCGTTAAAAAGTATTTTTCATTTATTTTAAAATGAATCTTTTTTATGTCGGAATAATAAACAATGATATACAATATTGCTCTTGTCAATTGGTAATAAGAATAGTATTCGATGAGTTTTCCGTTAGTGATTTTATCGAAAAGCAATCCTAAAAGAAGTATTGAAAACGATACAATTTCGACAATAATTGATTTGAAATAGTCTCTTTTATAAATCCAGAATACTTCTAAAGCTTGGGAAACATAAAGGCTGCTTATCCATAAGGCAAAAAACCCAAACCATTTTACAGGAAAAACAAACAGCGTTGCAACAATCGCAAACACTAGTAAAATCAACCGCGTATTAAAAAGAAGATAGAAATTTTCAACAATTTTGCTCGGAGATTTACTGAATTCCCTAATTAAAAATTCTTTATTCCCCCAACTGATTACTACAGTTATAATGTTTATGTATAAAAAATAAGTCGAGAAATCTCCCCACAATTCCTTTGAATATAATTTGAATATAATGGCCGACAAAATCAGAGTTAAAAGCTGACTCAAAACCTGTTTCAGTATGTTCACCAAAACTAGCTGTATTCTGTTTAATGTTTTTTTCGGGTTCATTTCAGCTCCATTTTTCTCAGTGTATAAAAACCAATTCCTCGGTCATAATCCGAGAGATATAACACGGTTTTATTGTCAATCAACATTGGTTTCAACTTATTGCTTTTGTCAAACGTAAGCTGTCTATTCTTGTAAAAAATCTGATTGTTTTTAAGTTCAAGCGGCACAACTGATTCTACAGTTAAGTTCGCATTTTGTTCCTTTTTCCCTTTTTCGTTCCAATATAAAAAAGTAAGCTCATTATCTTCAAATTTGTAATCGTAAATTAAAATAGGTAATTCTTTCGGCAGCAAACTTTTCTTTTGTTTGAAAATAAAAACCATAATAAACGGAATCAGAAAAAGAGTCGCAACGATTTTCCAATTTGCCTTTGGCCAAAAATAAATCAGAAAGAGAGCAAAAAGCAGTAATAAAAAAAGCAGTCTCAAATAGGAAAAAGGAAAATCTTTTTCGATAAAAAGTGACAAAGGAAGATTGTTTATTAAAGCCAGAATCGTGCAGAAAACCACTTTTTTTACATTCGAAAGGTCACTTTTCAACAAAGCCAAAACAGGGAATAGCAACAAAATAAAAGCATAAGTGCTTCCGTATGGCGAAAGCAGAATCATTGCCAAAATCCAATAGGAAAAAGCAAATAATGCATTTGAAGTTTTCTCGGAAATAAAATAACCGATGCCTAAAATTCCTATTTTGAAAGCTAACATCAAGGCTGAAAATAAAACAGGATAATTAAAAATGGATTGCGGATTATCTGTTGCATCAAATACCAAAAGTTCTTTCAGAAACATAAAAATCGATTGGTAATTGTTGACAAAAGCAGTCGAAATTTCTCCGTTGGAAGCTTTTGGCAACACTTCTTTCAGATAAAAAATCCAAATATCAATTCCGGTAAATAGTAGAGAAATTCCAAAAAGAAACAAACACGATATAGCTAAATAAAGTAAAGGTTTCCATTGTTTTTTAAACAGTAAAAGTGCGATAAGTAATGCCGGAAAAACCTTTAGCAAAATGGCCACACTCCAAAAGAACGCCATCAATTTCCATTGTTTTTTTTCATACGCCAGCAAACCTTCACTTAACAGAAAGAACAATAGAAAATAGACTTGTCCAAACAGCAAAATGTTTTTAATCGGCACCAAAAACAAAATCGGAAGCAGTAGGGCATATCGTAAGTCAATTTTGTAGTGATTGAATAATCTGACAAGACTGAAAACCAATAAAACAATCGAAATGCCATTGAAAAATACTTTGGCTGCAGACAAAGAAAAAATAGTGAATGCTAAAAAACATACAGCTATAAATGGCGTATTCGGCGCATAACTGACAAAAATATTTTTGTGCCCTGAATCGGAAATGTCTTTGTTGAATTCGTATGGAAAATAAATATCGGAATTGAAATGTCCGTCAGCCAAAAAGGTTCCACCAAAATAGTAGTTGGCAAAATCGTGGATGGGGAAATCAATTGCTTTATAAGCATAGAAAAAACAAAGCAAAAGCAATGGTAGAAAAGCATAATATTTGAGCATCACAGCTTTCATAAATCCTTAAAAATAGCAAACCGGAAAAGTTTTGTTTTTTGTAAAAAATACGAAATAGCAACCCTCAAAACACCGAAACCATAAGTAATGCTTCTACTGAAATTAATGGAGCTGGACTCTTCAAAATAATTTGCCGGACACGATATTTCACCAATTTTTGCTTTTATAAAACAACATTGTGCCAGTATCTCATTGTCGAAAATGAAGTCATCAGAGTTGTTTTTGAAGTCGATTTTCCGAAGCATTTTAGCATCAAAACATCGGTATCCTGTATGATACTCGGATAATTTTTGGTTCATCAGGATATTTTGGATTAACGTCAGAATCCGGTTTGAAATATATTTATACAAAGGCATGCCGCCTTTTAAAGCGCCTTTGCCCAAAATTCGCGAACCCAAAACCACATCATACAAATCATTTGCCACCAACGAACACATCGCCGGAATCAATTTTGGTGTGTACTGGTAATCGGGATGAAGCATTACTATAATATCTGCATTGAGTTCCAAAGCTTTTTGATAACACGATTTCTGATTCGCACCATAACCTTTGTTTTTATTGTGGGCAATAATGTGTTTGATACCGATTTTTTTGGCGGTTTCAATCGTTTTATCATTACTGAAATCATCTGTCAAAATCACATCATCAACAACATCAAACGGAATTTCTTCAAAGGTTTTTTGAAGCGTTTTGTCCGCATTATAAGCCGGAAATACAACGATTATTTTTTTGTTGTTAATCATTTAAATGGTTGACTTCGGTTGCCGATTCTTCTCTAACGTGGCTCGAAACGGGTAATCCTTGAAAAGGAGCAAGAGCTTCGACATCTTCCCGATTGTATAAAGTTCCCAGAAACGGAAATTCATCATACACATGTGTTGGTAATCCGGAAAGCAAATTTTGAACTTGTGCTATGGATAAATTCCATTCTAAACTCAGGCGTTCAGCCGATGGTTCCATGAATGAAATATAGAGCAATTCGGTAAAAGTATGTTGCTGCGTTTGTGCAAAATCAACGCCGTCCGTCAGCGCTAATTTTTGATTTCGATTGCTTTCTCTGTAGCCTAACAACGTATCTCTAAAATCGGTGTAACTCAAAAATCCGACATAATCATTATTGGGATAAAATAATGGTTGAATATTCGACTCGTGACACCACATGCATTTCGCAGGTTTTCCTGCATTGGAATGAGCCGCATCGGCATTATTTTTCCGGTTGCCATTCACGTTAAAAATGCCAAACCGCAATTGGCCATTTGGCAATAATTCAATGGTTTCATATTCATAAATCTCGCCCGAAACCGGATCTACTTCTTCGGAAAGAAACACCTGATTAAAATCATTTTGAGCCGAAAATTGAATGATGCGGTGTTCCAATGAAACGCCCGAATTGTCGACATATCCTTTTTGAGGTAAAAGCGTGTATTGATTTAAAACTTCGGTAAGTGTTTTTGGCGTTCCAATGATTTCATAATAGTGTTCTGAAGTGCCTAAAAGTAAGGTAACATATCTGCCTAAATCGATGCTATTGTTGGTTTGGTACTCAGAAGTTGCTTTTATTTTTTCGGCTAATCTTAAAAATTTTTGTTGCGCGTTTTCAGTAAAACCTAATTTTTTAATATTAATTGTAATGGTATTTTCTGTATTTAAAAATCCGTTGTTAGAACTCGGTAACGTTGCGCCCATATAGGACAAAGCCCATTTGAGACCAATCAAAGATTTATCAATGGTATCATCTGAATATGCTTTGTTCCATTTGAGATTGATGGAGGTTTCGGTTTCGATTAAATCGGAATAAGAATCTCTTTCGCAGGAAACGAATAACAGGAAACAGAAAAGCAAAAGCATTTTTTTCATGATTTATCTGTTTAATTTCATTAATCCTGTTGCTAACAGTGATTTGGTTTTTAGCTTAATCGCTTTCAAACTTATCTTCGAAATTTCGCGGTCAAATTCGACTTCATTCACCACTTTGCTTACGGCGTATTTATAAAATTTTCTGGAATAGGTTCGTTCAAAATCGATGTCTCTATCGGTTGAAGTTTCCCAATTAGGTTGTTGCGTTATTTTGGATTCAATTTCGTTATATAAACTTGTTCCTTTGATTGGATAAGCAACAGTTATTGTATACAAAGTTGGATTCGCGTCTTTCAAATACTGAATCGTTTCGGTAATGTCTTTTTCGGTTTCGCCAGGATAACCAAGCATGATAAACGTTCCGGTTT
>JAYURX010000402.1:0-3062 GCA_043755965.1 Flavobacterium sp.
GTTTTTCTGTGACCACGTATTTCAGCTTCGTCGCGTAAACCACCAAGTGAAATTCGGACATATTCTCTTCCTAATGCTTCGGCTACTGACTTTCCGATAGATGTTTTTCCAACTCCCGGAGGTCCAGTCAAACAGATTATCGGTGACTTCATATCATTTCGCAATTTTAACACTGCCAAATGTTCTATGATTCTTTTCTTTACATCTTCCAAACCAAAATGGTCGCGGTCAATAATTTTTTGAGCTCGTTTCAAATCAAAATTATCTTTCGAATAGTGATTCCATGGCAATTCCAAAAACAATTCTAAATAGTTTCTTTGTATCCCAAAATCCGGAGCTTGTGGATTCATCCGTTGCATTTTGGTGATTTCTTTCTCAAAATGTTTTGCTGTTTTGGCATCCCAGCTTTTGGCTTTCGCTTTTAGACGCATTTCCTCTATTTCCTGCTCGTTTGAAACGCCACCTAATTCTTCCTGAATGGTTTTCATTTGTTGGTGAAGGTAATATTCTCGCTGTTGCTGGTCTAAATCGAAACGGACTTTAGATTGAATATCGTTCTTCAATTCCAGTTTTTGTAACTCTACATTCATATAACGTAAAGTTTCTAATGCTCTTTCTTTTAGAGCATTAGTCATTAACAAATCCTGCTTTTCCTTAACGGTAAGATTCATGTTGGAAGAAACAAAATTGACTAAGAAAGATTGACTTTCTATATTCTTAATGGCAAAAGTAGCTTCGGTTGGAATGTTTGGACTTTCTTTTATGATTTCAATAGCTAACTCTCTGGTCGAATCAATTATTGCTTGAAATTCGGTATCGTGTTTTCCCGGACGTTTTTCTTCAACTTCTTTTATAGTAGCTTTAAGGTATGGCTTTTCAGAAGTAACCGCGTCAATGGCAAAACGCTTTTTTCCTTGCAGGATGACGGTGATATTTCCGTCTGGCATTTTCAAGACACGAAGAATCTGTGCTACAGTTCCAACGGAATAAATGTCATTCTTGGTTGGATCTTCGTCTTCTTCATTTTTTTGAGCCACAACACCGATAATCTTATTTCCCGCGTTGGCATCGTTAATTAGTTTGATAGATTTATCTCTTCCAGCCGAAATCGGTATTACGACTCCGGGAAACAAAACGGTATTACGTAAAGGTAAAATTGGCAAAGAATTGGGTAATTCTTCGTTATTCATTTCTTCCTCGTCTTCGGGCGTTAAAAGGGGAATTAAATCGGTTTCGGTATCGAAGGCTTGTAATGACAGATTGTCAAAAGATATGATATTGCGGTTTGACATGGTGTGTAATTAAGTCAAAATGACATTAGAAATTATTCTATGCTAAACAAATGTAGGACATCTTTTTCATCTGATAAATTAAAATCGATGTACGACAGTTGATTTAGGTTAAAATCGATATATAAACTGATAATATCGGTTAGCGCACTAGTAAGTCAAGTATTATGCCATAAAAAAATCCGCCGAAATGGCGGATTTTTTATTTTTTATGTAAAAATATTATGGCGCAACCGTAAAGGTTACATTATTTATAACGCCTTCTGTAATTTGTCTTGTGTTTGAAGCACTTGAAGAATTATAACCTGTAAAACTAAATGTTCCTGATATTTTTTTCGCTGCAATATCATACTGTGTTATTGTAAACGTACCGGTCGATGTACTCGTTGCTGAATCAAAAGAACTAAAAGAATTAGTTCCGGTCAAATCTTCAGTATATTGAAAAAATAATAAAGTTTCAAAAGTAGTACTTGCTGTAAAAGTTCCGACTGCAGGATTAATCAATTGGATACCCATGGATTTTCCGTTAGGCATAATACCGACAATGTTCATTTCAGGACCAAAAGCAGAACCGGATAATTCGGCTAGAATTTGTTCCGCATTAAAGACATCGCTTCCTATTTTCGCGGTAAAAGTCCCTGCGTTTCCTCCACCTATTGGAGCAAAATCATCTAAATCGATGGCGCTGTCAATTGGCTCTGTTTCGCAGGAAGTGAAATTAAAAGCTGTAAAAATCAAAAATATGCCTGCTACTAATTTTATGTTCTTCATACCCGTTATTATAAATAAAGACCAAATATAATTTTTTTTGAATTTATGACAATACTTTTTTGGGAATTCTCAACAATAATAACATTCCGGCTAAGAAAAATATTCCCAAAAATACAATCGCAAATCTTGGACTTCCCGTAATTTGGTCTATTAATCCATAAACCATCATTCCGATAACAATACCAATTTTTTCAGAAACATCATAAAAACTGAAAAAAGAAGTGGTGTCGTCGGTTTTTGGTAAAAATTTAGAATAGGTTGATCTTCCCAGCGCCTGAATTCCTCCCATTACCAATCCAACTAAACTCGCCATAATGTAGAACTCCGCTGGCGTTGTGATGAAATAGGCAAATCCGCAAAGTAAAAGCCAAAAAGCATTTAGAAAAATCAACACATTTACATTTCCGAATTTTGCCGAAGCCTTTGAAGTCAAAATTGCGCCGGCAATGGCAATCAACTGTATTAAAAGTATGCAGGTTATCAATCCAATCTGACTTTCTTCCGGACTACTCCATTGAATTTCCTGTGCACCAAAATAAGTTGCAATAAGCATAACCGTTTGTACTGCCATACTAAACACAAAGAAACTCAACAAATACCTTTTTAACGGAATCTCGGATTGTAACAATTTCCAAACTTTTTTGAGTTCTCTGAAACCGTTGAATATTACCGAAAATCGGACTTCTTTTTTATTGGAATTCCCTTTTGGCAGGTAAAAATAAGTGTATTTGCTAAAAACAATCCACCAAATACCAACCATCAAAAAGGAATAACGCATCGCTTTTATCGAAGCGGGATTTCCAACACTATCAGTAATATGAAAAAGTGCCGGTTTCATTATCATCGCTAAGTTGACTAACAATAATATAACGCTGCCGATATAACCTAAAGAATAGCCTTTGGCACTAATTTTATCCTGCTGCTCTGGAAAAGCGATGTCGGGCAAATACGAATTGTAAAAGACCAAACTTCCCCAAAAACCAATCAGTCCAAAAAAGTAAA
>JAYURX010000403.1:0-3048 GCA_043755965.1 Flavobacterium sp.
TTTCCAAAATTAGAGTTAAAACGATAAATCAAGCAAATGGATTTTGTTTATTTGTACTTAATAAAACTTAGTACCATAGTTACTTAGAACCTTAGAACCTCAAACATGAAATTAAGAGCCGAAAATTTAGTCAAAACCTATAAAGGCAGAAGTGTGGTTAAGGGGATTTCTGTTGAAGTGAACCAAGGTGAAATCGTAGGTCTTTTAGGTCCGAACGGCGCGGGGAAAACAACTTCGTTTTATATGATTGTAGGATTGGTTAAACCAAATTCGGGCAATATCTATTTGGATGACATGGATATTACCGAGTTTCCCATGTACAAACGTGCGCAAAACGGAATTGGCTATTTGGCACAGGAAGCTTCTGTTTTCAGAAAGTTAAGTATCGAAGATAATATTTTGAGCGTTTTGCAATTAACCAAACTTTCCAAAGAAGAACAGGTTGCCAAAATGGAAAGCCTGATTGCCGAGTTTAGTTTGGAACACATCCGAACCAATCGTGGTGATTTGCTTTCCGGTGGTGAAAGAAGAAGAACCGAAATCGCAAGGGCTTTGGCCACTGACCCGAAATTTATTCTACTTGATGAACCTTTTGCCGGCGTTGACCCGGTAGCGGTAGAAGATATTCAGCGTATCGTAGCACAATTGAAAGACAAAAACATCGGCATTTTAATAACAGACCATAATGTTCAGGAAACATTAGCGATTACGGATAAAACGTACTTAATGTTTGAAGGCGGAATCCTAAAAGCCGGAATTCCGGAAGAGTTGGTAGAAGACGAAATGGTAAGAAGGGTTTATCTCGGACAAAATTTTGAACTTCGTAAAAAGAAATTGACATTTTAAAAAATGACAAACTCGAAACAGGTAAAAATCTGGAGGGAAGATCCAAAGAACTGGAAACTGGGTAATTTCTATTATAATAAAAAAGACAAAAGGATTTTTGTTGAAAAAGCCGATCCTGATTATGGGATAACAATAAACTTCGCCAATCCAAAATCACTTTTAGTCATTACATTAAGTATTCTGTTTTTTGGATTTATACTCTATATGATAAAAAAAAACAAATAAAAAGCCTTTTAATAAACTGAGGCTTTTTTATTTTAACCTAAATCTAATAAGTTATTGTTTTAAATTCAGTATTAAAATCATCTATGTAAAAGCGGACTGGATAATCAGCCGAATTATATGTATAAGTTCGGGTAATGACATAAGGACCATTGACAGCATTTAAAACATTATTCTGGTTTAAATACATTCCGCCAAAAAGATTACTGTTCCCAATGTGGAACCAGCATTGGATAACTGAAAAATTACTGATATTTTTGAAAGGATTATTCTTGTGGTCGTTGTTAAATTGAAAAAGATAATTACCATCATCGTGGCTGGTCATATTTCCTCCATCTGTTGTAAAAATTTCTGTTGTCAGGAAATCACTCTGACTGATTAAATCTCCTTGGTAGAATCCAACTGTATAGCCTGTTGGTGTAAAATTGTACAGCAATTTTCTGGCATAACCTGCTGCCGGAAAATACTCAATGACATCAGAAAGCACTCCATCAGAAGTATAATGAAATTCTGTATATTCACCCGTCATCATATTATTAACTTGGGTCAGTTTATCTTCGACATAACTGAATTGCATATTCAAATATTCCTGTTCGGAATCATTTTCAGTTTCAGTTACAGAAATTAATTTATTGCCATCATACGAATAATGGTATACTACAACATTACCATTCTGGAGATGTGACGTTATTTTTTTTGGTAAAACTATACCCGAATCTGAACTATCAGAACAACTGCTTATGAGAAATACAAAAAATAGTAATGCTGTGATATATTTTTTCATAATCGAATCTTATTTTTTATCGGTAATATTAAGAACATTGTCAATCACTGACAGTAAAACATAAATTACAATTATCAGCGGAACCGCCAGTATCTGAAGGAAAATCAACAGCAAAACCGAAAGTGCCAAAAAGAAAATCTGCAGTTTGCATTTGGCAAAACTAAAATCCTTAATCTTCAGGGAAAACAATGGAATTTCGGCGTTCATTACGTAAGCACTTAATAAGGTGATTCCAATTAGAATCCATTGATTTACTAAATCTTCAATCCAAATATCATTTAAATGAAAGCTCAGTATTAATGGCAAACTTGCAATAAATAAAGCATTTGCTGGAGTTGGCAAACCAATAAAAGAATCAGATTGTCTTTCATCAATATTGAATTTAGCCAACCGATAACATGCACCAAGCGTTATAATGAATCCTAGAAAAGGTAAATAAAATATTATACTCGAACTAAACTTCCCTGAATTACTTATTACTTCAGCGAAATTGGTGTCGTATAACATCTTATACATTACAAAACCAGGAACAACACCACTAGTTACCATATCGGCCAACGAATCTAACTGAACTCCAAGTGGTCCAGCAACACCAAACTTGCGTGCAAAGAATCCATCAAAAAAATCAAAGAAAATGCCAAGGCAAACAAACCAAAACGCTAATACAAAGTCATTATACGAAACAAAAACCAAAGCCACACAACCGGAAAACAGATTTAACATCGTAAACAAATTAGGAATCTGTGCTTTAATGTTCATTTGGATAAAGTTTTTTTTAGGTTTGAGCAAATTTAATACAATAAGTTAGAGCTTTCTACGTTTTATATTAGAGTTTTTTATTTGATATTTGTAAAAAGAAAAATTGCCTTGAAAAAAACAATTGCTATTCTACTGCTTTTTATTAGCATAACCACTCATGCACAAACCGTTAGGAAATATTCCAATGAATTTATGAATATTGGGGTTGATGCTGCCGCTTTGGGAATGTCTAATGCAGTAACGGCCTTTACCGGCGATGTCAATTCAGGCTATTGGAATCCGTCAGGTTTATTGAAAATTGAAGACAGCGAAGCTTCTCTGATGCACGCGAGTTATTTTGCTAATATTGCCCAATATGATTATGCGGCTTACGCCAAAAAGATAGATGACCGAAGCGCCTGGGGAATTTCCTTAATTCGTTTCGGAGTGGATGACAT
>JAYURX010000404.1:0-3041 GCA_043755965.1 Flavobacterium sp.
ATTAGAAAAGTTCCTGCTGTTATTGAAACTCCGGAAGGTGATTTCATCGGAATCCGTCAGAAAATGTTCCTGTCACATTCTTATGATCACAGAGTTGTAGACGGCGCATTAGGCGGAAGCTTTGTAAAACGCGTAGCCGAATATCTTGAAGCATTTGATGCCAACAGAGAATACTAAAATATAAAAACCCTGACTACTCGTCAGGGTTTATTATTATTTTTTATTTAATCGAAGTTAATAGTTTTTCTTTCTCAAGATAATAAGATGCCCTAAGGATTTTGTCTTTTTTTAACCAATCCACCAAACATTTTTTAAAATTTGCTTTATCATATACAAATAAATCGTTTTTTAGTTTGGTGTCCTTGCACATCTTACATAAATTGGTTTTCTTACGTTTCCTGCAGGAATCAAAATATACTTTAGCCGACGCCATTAACAATATTGTTCCGTGGTGGTTTCGTTGCCTTACAGTAACCAATCCCGAAACACAATTTGTGTTATCAGGTTTCAGTTGATAGATGTTTAAATGCGGATTAAAATCATTTTCAGCAATTTGGCTCCTTATCCTGTGCAAAAAGATTGAAAGTTGCAAGTAACAGTAGCGATAATATTAGTTTATTAAGTTTCATCTAATTTATATTTAAATATTATTTTGCGTAAATATAAGAAAAGCTTCTTAAGTTTTGAATTCCAAGCCAAAGTTTCTTTTAGTCATCTTTTATCGTAATGATCACATCGTCATCGAATTTGTATTCCCCTTTTTTATAAATTTCTTTATTAGGTAATACAACTTCATATGTATAAATGCCTTTTGGTAAAATAAACAGGCATTCTTTTCCTTCTTTTTGTATAACGAGTTCTTTTTTTATCTCGTCCCCTTCCTCGTTTTTTCCAATAATCCTAAAAGTGATTTTGTCGACTAGTTTGTTTTTTACGCAAACGCTTTCAATCAATTTACTATCCTTATTATACCCTTTGCTAGTTTTAAAAATACTTAAACCACTTATGAGTATTTCACCTCCTTTAATCGCAGTTTGGAGATCGGATTGTGAGTAATTAGGAATTGAAAAAACAATCATGAAAAATAAAATTATTCTGCTCATGCCTTTAAGACCAAATTAATAATATATTTGGTAATTAAATTATTTCTTAATTTGAGAAAGTACCCTTTCCTTCTCCTGGGAATAAAGTAAGTAAATATCTTCTTGATTAAGTAACTCTACGATACAGTTTTTAGTTTCATATTTAGGAATATAAAAAAAGTCACCCTTAAACTCAAAATCCGGGCATTTTTCATTCTCATTATTACTCGAAAATCTTCCACAGGAGCCTACCTTAACTATACTTTGGCCCATAACTGTTTGTGTTCCACCAGCATCTGTGTAAGTTACAATTACCAGTACCGAATAACATCCTCCATTTCCTTCATCCATCAAGATAGAAATCACACCAAAATGCCCTCCCATAGGTCTCTTGTACTCATCTTGGGCATTTGCATTAAATACTAAAAATACTGTGGCAATCAAGCCAAAAATTAATTTTCTCATTTTTTTTGTTTTTAAGTTTATAACTATTTAGTTTTTACAAAATGTTTTCTCGAGATATTTTGTTTTGTAAAATTGCTCGATTGTTAAGATTACTCCTAAAAGGACACTTTTAATTTTTAAAAACATTCTGGTGTTTTTTAAAAGTTTTCTATTAGGGAAAAGTACACTTTTAGTGTACTTTTTTATAAAACTAAATTCTTAGATTGCATAATAAACTCTTAAATATCACGTTACTATAAATAACCAACTTTAAATATCAGCAAATCACAACCGGAACCAAAATTCGTCACTTTAGATTGAAGAAAAGATTGTCTCAGGAAGAATTGGCTCACCTAGTAGGTGTTAGTCAGGTTACCATCGGAAACTGGGAACAAGGTAAAAGCATCAGGCATGAATTTGTCAGAAAATTGGCCAGCGCACTTGAAGTTTCTACTGATTTTTTATTGGAAGATGTCCAAAATGCAAACCTGCAGGCATATCCAAATTTGGAAACTATTGGTAACAATTTCGAAATCACCATCAAAGCGCCCAATCATTTGTTTGACGATTTAAATAAAAAAATGGATTTTATCATCAACCGATTTGGTGACACAAAATAGTTTTATAAGTATAGTATTGCAATTCAATCCCGTTATAAAAAATCGAGAATTTTTTATGTAAAAAATTAAAATAATCGACCAACGGTAAGTTCAATATTTTATATTTGTCGACTCAACTTTTTATAATGGAATTAAAACTCACGCGACCTATTTGTTTTTTTGATTTGGAGACTACAGGTATTGAAGTTGCCAAAGACAGAATTGTGGAAATCTCAATATTTAAGGTATTTCCCAACGGAAACAAAGAAAGCAAAACCTGGTTGGTGAACCCAACTATTCCCATTCCTTCATTTGCTACCGCTGTGCATGGAATTACAAATGAAAAAGTTGCTAACGAGCCAACTTTTAAAGAACTGGCTTCCCAGGTACATGCGATGATTAAGGATTCAGATTTGGCGGGATTTAATTCCGACCGGTTTGATATTCCGCTTTTGGCAGAAGAATTATTGCGCGCCGAAGTTGACTTTGATATGAAAAACAGGGTTTCGGTAGATGTGCAGACTATTTTTCACAAAAAGGAAGAAAGAACATTAAGTGCTGCTTATAAGTTTTATTGCAATCAAAGTCTGGAAAACGCACATAGCGCAGAAGCGGATACAATGGCGACCTATGAAATTTTGAAAGCACAATTGGACAGATATGAAGATTTAGACAATGATATGAAAACGCTTTCTGAATTTACAACCCGAAAAAAATCAGTTGATTTTGCCGGATTCATAGCGTTGAATAATGAAGGTCTGGAGATTTTCACTTTCGGAAAACACAAAGGCGCCTTGGTTGATGCCGTTTTAGAAAAAGAACCGGGTTATTTTGGCTGGATACAAAACGCGGAATTTCCATTGTATACCAAGAAAGTTTTGACAGCAATTAAATTGAGAAAATTAAACACTAAATA
>JAYURX010000405.1:0-7138 GCA_043755965.1 Flavobacterium sp.
GTAACATCCGGAAGAGAATCTACATAAAACCTGTTTTCAAGATAAACGCCACCAGCCAATCTTGTTAATGGAGAGAAAAAAGGCCTTTCAATACGCGCGCTTCGGGTTATGTTATCGTTTAAATCATTCTCATAGCCAAAAGTGGTTTTTATAAAGGTATTTTTGATATTGTTAATAGTGTAATGAATATCGTGAGCTTGTTTGCCGTCCTCAAATCTTTTTGTATAATTATTTTCGATTTCATGGCCTAAACCAAAAAAGTTTCTTTCAGTCAAATCGACACTGGCTTTTGATCCTGAAATTGACCCTGAAGGAATCAAAGTCCACGAATCTAAAACCCGGACAGAAATATCTACTGAATCTTTGCTGTTCGGAATTTCAATTGGTTTAATGATAACGCTTCTAACATAACGTTGCCTTCTGATTAAACGTTCTGACTCTTTTGCAACAAGTGAATCTAAAGGTTCATTTTTTTTAAAAAGCAGTAAATTGCGAATGGTCCAATTTTTGGTTTTGAGATGAATCTTATTACCGAACCTTTCAAATCCATTTCCGGGTTCATCTTTATAATTATCAACAGCATAGCCAAATGGATCTAAGGTTTCAATGATTATTTCCCGAATGATTTTGCCTTCGTTTCTGTCAAATGTTTTTTTGATAAAAAAGCGCTTTCTTGAATTTTTTTTAGCTACCGCAGTACTTTTTTTGGATTTAAAGAAAAGACGATAAACCAATTTATTAAATTTACTTTTCTTGGAATAATCCTCTATCTTTTTATAAACCTGAACCGAATCGTTACCGCTGTTTTTTTCCTGCGCCTGACAAATTTGACAGGCAAAGAATAAAAATAAAAAAAAGTAAAGACACGTAGATTTCATAACATATTCCGAAATGAGTAAATATAGTAGATTTTGGCAAGCTTAATTTATATAATTTACGGTTTTATTTATGTTGTTTTACTATTAAAAAACCCTAATCGTTTTCACAACTAGGGATTGTTTTTTCTGCCTTCTGTGGTCTTAAATCTGCTTTCTAGCTCTTCTGTTCTTTATTGAAATACACTAAGTAGTAATACATTTGCTTGTCTTCGTCCCAGCCTTTTTCTACATATTTCTCAGCGCTTTCAGGGTTAATAAAATCAAGTTTGATTTGGATATGTGTATCCAGATTGATCACGTTTTTAATTGATCTTCGGGCATCAGAAACAGCAGTATTTGCAATTGGAAATGAAGTCACATCTTCAATGCTGTATTTTTCGCCTTTGTCGACCTTATAGTTTTTAAACTCCGGAATCAAATCTGGATTATCCAAAACTTCATTTAGGAAATTGCTTTCCTCAAACTGATCATTTTTGGCAAAATAATTCACCGAACGATTCATGAACATCACTTCCTCTTTCTTGTCTTCGGCAGGAAAAACAACATCTTTGGCAAATCCCTGACAGAATTTTAAATACTTTTTGGTAATGAAATTTTCATCCTGAAAGGCATCAACAGAAAGGAAATGTTCCAACCAATAACGTGTGTCATAACGGTTGCTATCTATGCTTAAAATCTTATAACCTTCTTCTTTTTTGTAGTTAAAAATCAGGCAGCCTTTGTCCAATTTATTCAGATTAATGCCGTGCTGCAAAATCATTTCAAGTGACTTCCCTTTTTCTTCGAACTGCATAAAATCAGACATGATTTCACTTTTAAAAACACCAATAGCATCAACAACATTATTATCGACGTTTAGGTTTGTTAAATACGCCACATAAACTTCACCGTTCTTGATGTGTGGATGGTTGGACTGCTCAAAAAGATGATTGGTGATTTTCTTTGAAACTTCGTGAATATCACTTGG
Organism: Flavobacterium sp.; assembly: GCA_043755965.1. GTDB lineage: Bacteria > Bacteroidota > Bacteroidia > Flavobacteriales > Flavobacteriaceae > Flavobacterium. The sequence goes on from JAYURX010000405.1 coordinate 1,846, forward strand.
ATTCGTAAAAATTTCCGTGGCTAAATTGAACATATCATTGTATTCCAAATCAACTTCGTGGGCAAACTGGAAATAGTTTTCCTCTTTTTCACGAAACGATTTAAAAAAATATTCCTTTAACAAAGGAACAATTTCGTCATTTAAATTATAAGGTTGTTCCGAGAGAAATACTGATTCATTTCTGTTTTTGTTTCCAACTCGGTGTATTGATAAACTCTCAATATGAGTGTTAAATAGGTTGATCATTTTTTTTTGTTAGAACAAAGAAAATAGAATATAGAACATAGATGTTCCTGTAAATTGCTATCGTTCTTTGATTAATTTTAAAGTCTTTTTTCTATTCTCTTTTCTCTATTTTCTTTTTTTTAATTCCAATTCTCTTCAAATCCGTAATCTTCAAAACTGTCATCACCACCAAAAGCATCCAAATCATCTTCATCTAAGTCGTCTTCAAATTCAGAATAGAAATCTTCACCTTCGGTTTCGAACTCTTTTTCAGGCGCAATAGCAGGCAATTCACCATGAGAAAACAACAAACTAGGATAAGTTTCTCCGGCTACCGCTTCTTCAACTGTTGCAAGTTCAACCAGGAATGTCCACATATTTATAAAATCATACACATATATTATCTTAGTCTGGTCTTCACCAAGCAATTGATTTAATGTATAATCGCTCATTGTTTTTTGCTCGCCGGGAATATCTCCAGTGTCAAACATGGGAATTTCCTCTTCCTGATTCCAGGTATCATCACAGGTATAAAATGAAGCAACTTCTAATCCGTCAAAACCAAAAGCATTGACAATAGCGTTGTGTAAATCTTCTAAAGTATTTTCTTCCTGAATCGCAATATCCCTGAAAATATCATCTTCGGCATCAAGGATTGCTCTGAATTTATAAATCATAATCGTATTTTAATAAGCGAGCAAAGGTAAATTATAATTCATCAATTACGAATTACGAATTACGAATTGTTGAAAAGATTTTTTTGAATTGCGACCTGAGCACAAAGTGCGAACGGTATGTAGCGAAGCGGAATAAATTGTTGAAAGATTTTTTGCAGCCTAAAAAAACATCGATTAAATGCACCAGAATTGCAATAAATGTTTCCCTATCGAGTTTTGAGGTAGTTTACCGATTAAGTTAGATTTAGAAATTGTGAACAACTAATTTAGCTTCAGTTAATTAGTTAAACAACAAGAAAGCTACTCAGTAGCATTTCTTTAAAGATAAATATCCTGTCAGATAATTAATAATTCAAACGAGAGAAACCTGTTCGCCCCGAACCGGTTTTTTTTTGCAGTTCATCCCCAAAAAATAACAATTCGGTAAACTTAAATTGTAAAGTTTTAATGACTGATGCAACTTTGCTGCATCAAAACAGAACTTATGAAATCTTTTTACGCTTTAACACTTCTACTAATTGCTTATACCAGTAATGCACAGCAAACCATCTCAGGAACTGTAGTCGATAAAAAAAACAAGCCTGTTGTTGGTGCCAATGTTTTTATTGATGGCACTTATGATGGCGCCTCGACCGACGAAAAAGGGAATTTCAATTTCAAAACAACAGCCGCTGGAAATCAACTTTTGGTGGTTAGTTTTTTATCTTATGAAACTATTAAAGTCCCAATAGAAGTTGAAAAATTTCAGAACCAAACAGTAAAGCTTAAAGAAAGTGTCAATACACTAGACGCAGTAGTAATAACAGCGGGAACGTTTAGCGCGGGAGAAAAAAGCCGGGTTTCGGTTTTAAAGCCTTTAGACATTGTCACTACTGCCGGTTCTGCCGGTAATATTATTGCGGCTTTACAAACATTACCCGGAACACAAAACGTTGGCGAAGACGGAAGATTATTTGTTCGTGGCGGCGAAGCTGATGAAACCCAAACTTTTGTAGATGGAATTCGGGTAGCACAGCCGTATGGCGCAACGACCAACAATTTGCCAACACGTGGACGATTCTCTCCGTTTTTGTTTAGCGGAATTTCATTTTCTACCGGAGGTTATTCTGCAGAATATGGAGAAGCCTTGTCGAGTGTCTTATTATTGAATACCCAAGACGAAGCAGATCAAAATAAAACGGAAATTTCGCTTATGACGGTTGGTTTAGGATTGAGCAATACACAAAAATGGAAAAAGAGCTCGTTAAGTGTCAACACAGCCTATATTGATTTAGCTCCTTATCAAGCCACAATTCCGCAGGATGTTGATTGGAACAAACCGTTTCAATCGCTGTCAGGGGAAACAGTCTATCGTTATAATTTTGCCAATGGAATATTCAAGGCGTATGCTTCTTTTGACGCTTCCCGATTTGATTTGAACCAGGAAGATATTAATTTGCCTGAAAAAGTGCGAGTAAATCTGAGAAACAATAATTTCTATTTGAACAGTTCGTATAAAGGAAATTTTGGTGGCAACTGGCAAATTTTTACCGGTATAAGTTATGGTTATGGTCAGAATAAAATTGGTATTGATGCCAATGATGTAAACAGTGCGGAACACGCATCACATTTGAAATTAAAATTCACCAAAAAACTTTCAGAACGTGTAAAACTGAATTTTGGAACCGATTATTTTATCACCAAGTTTGATGAAGATTACAATACGACTTTCAAAAGTGGCTATGATTCCAATATAGCTGCTGTTTATACCGAAGCTGATATTTTCTTTTCGAAAAAGTTTGCTGCAAAAGTTGGCGTCAGAGCCTCGACGAATGATTACATAGACGAAAGCAGTATTTCACCCAGAGCATCTTTGGCATATAAGGTTTCAAAAAACAGTCAGTTTGCTTTTGCTTATGGAAACTTTGAACAAGCGCCACGACAAGAATACTTGAAATATTCAAGTGATTTTAAAACCGAAAAAGCGGCACATTATATTTTAAATTACCAATATGTAAAAGGAAACAGAACACTTCGCACAGAAGTTTACTTCAAACAATACAACGATTTGGTAAAATACGACACCGAAAATGTGCAATTCGATTCGCAGTTTTCAAATGATGGAGAAGGTTTTGCCAAAGGACTGGATATTTTTTGGAGAGATGGCAAGAGCATCAAATATTTAGAATACTGGATTTCGTATTCGTATATCGACACAAAAAGAGATTATAAAAATTACACTGCAGAAGTAACGCCAAGCTTTGTGTCAACGCACAGTTTGTCATTGGTGACCAAGTATTGGATTTCGGATTGGAAATCACAAGTGGGTTTTACGCACCAGTTTAGTTCCGGAAGACCATATAATAATCCGAATGAAACGGCTTTTATGAGTGGTAAAACAAAAACCTACAATAGCTTAAGCTTCAATTGGGCGTATTTATTATCACAGCAAAAGATATTGTATTTCTCGGTTTCCAATATTTTAGGAACACAAAACATCTTTGGTTACAACTATGCTGATACAGTAAATGGTAATGGCCTTTATGACAGAAAAGCAATTACGCCAACAGCCGATCGATTTTTCTTCGTAGGTTTCTTTTGGACTATCAGTGATAATAAGAAAGACAATCAGTTGAAAAATCTTTAAGGGATAAGGGACTAGGGAAAAGGGATTAGAAAGACTTATCCCTTATTACTTATCGATAAACACTAAATCAACAATTCATCCATCAAAAACAACAGTTCAGTAACTATAAATTTTAAAGTAACTAAAACCAACATACTTTTGAACTATAAATTAAAAGAGTTTTAATCATCAATAAATCTAAACAACAAAAACATGAAAACAATTATCACATCAATCGCAATTTTTATCTGTTCACTGTTATCAGCTCAAGCGCAGTATGAACAAGGAATGGGAAAAGCGATGCAAATTTGGGGCGCAGGGAATAATACTGAAGCTGTTGCCACTTTTGAACGCATTGCATCCGTAGAAAAAACAAACTGGCTGCCAAATTACTACATCGCTTTCATCAGCACTATTGATGTTTTTGGAGCCAAAGACAAAACAAAAATCCCTGCACTTTTAACCAAAGCACAGGATGCCATTGACAACGCAACAGCTATTAGTCCAAACAATCCTGAAATTATGGTTGTTCAGGCAATGCTTTATACCGCAATACTGGTTCAGGATCCAATGACAAACGGACAGAAATATAGCGCTTTGGCAATGGAAGAATACAATAAAGCATTGGTTATCGACCCAAAAAACCCAAGAACTGTTTTCTCAAAAGCCGAATTTGAAATTGGCGGCGCCAAATATTGGAAAAGCGATACCAAGCCGATGTGCGAGGCAATAGCAAAATCAATTGAACTTTTTGCTAACTTTAAACCGGAAACCCAGTTTCATCCAAATTGGGGTTTGGAAAGAGCACAAGAAGCGTTAAAAAACTGTAAATAAAATTCAGCAACCTAAGCGACTCTGTTACTCAGAACCTAAAGACAACAACAATGAAGCAATTGATCAAAGAAACCCCAAGAGCAATAGTCATCTCAATTTCCATCTTTTTGGTGTTGTTGTTAGTCAGGCTGATCTCTGGAAACCAAATTCATTTTAACCATGCTTTGCTGGTAAATTTTGGTTACACAATGCTTTATAGTTTTTCGCTCTATTTTGCCAATGCTACCATTTTTATTTATCTGGATAAAGTTTTCGCGGCAGAAGGCTTTACCCCAAAGCGAATATTGATTGGTTTTTTAGCTTCATTTCTGATTTCTATTGTGGTAATTTTTTTACTGCGTATTTTTGAAGATGTCATTGTAGAAGGAATTACGTTTAATGAATTTTTAAACCACGAAACGCTTAACAATTATTTAATAGCTACGATCTTAACCTTTGTAGTAACATTGGCTTTTCATGCGTTTTATTTCTACAAAGCCTACAGCGATAGCAAAGTCAAGGAACAAAAGATTATTGCCGGAACAGCTTCGGCACAATTTGAAAGTTTAAAAAACCAAATCGACCCGCATTTTCTGTTCAACAGCCTAAATGTATTGAGTTCATTGATTGAGGAAAATCCCGATAATGCCCAACGGTTTACCACTTCGCTCTCTAAAATATACCGCTATGTTTTAGAGCAGAAAGACAAAGAACTGGTTTCGGTAGCCGAGGAATTGGCTTTCGCCAAAACGTATATGAATCTGTTGAAAATGCGTTTTGAAAACAGCATCACTTATGAGTTGACAGAAGGCTTTGAAAATCCTGATGCCAGAGTTGTTCCCTTATCATTACAGCTTTTATTAGAAAACACGATTAAGCATAACGTGGTTAGCGAACAAAAACCATTGCATATCAAAATCTACATAGAGAATAATTATCTTATCGTTGAGAATAATCTGCAAAAGAAAGAAGT
>JAYURX010000406.1:0-3035 GCA_043755965.1 Flavobacterium sp.
CAAATTGTTTATGCTTAATAAACCCGTTTATACTTCCTTTGGTATTAAATTTCGTATCAGTAATATTGGTCTCCCTAATGATAAATTTGTTTTCGGTAACATCAACTACCGAATTATTATCAAACAAATAATCGGTGTTCAGATACGGAATAGTAAGTCCTGCCTCGTTGATAAACAGTCTTCCGTTATAATCTAAAGTATTAATATCGCCATCAATCCTGGCGCTTCCTGAAGCAAATCCCCTAATGTTGGTAATGACATCACCTCCAATTTTTCCTAAAACCCCGAGGTTAAATTTGTCAAAATTCAGATCAATATCCAATACGGTTTTATCATCAATAATCTCAATATCTCCATTGGCGCTAAAAGCTTCCACATTTTCATTTTCCAAATTGGAATTCAAATGAAATTTACGCAGGGTTTCATCACCCTTAATGTCCAGATTCATTTTGCCGAGTGCAATATCATTGACTTTTAAACTGTCAATCCGCAATGTTGACGTAGGCTGGAAAACGGTATTGCTTTGTTTAAAATTAATTACTCCGTTAAGGTTTCCATCGAACTTAAATTTCTCTACATCGGGCGTGACCTTATCCAGATTGACATTGTCAAATGTGAGCTGCAAATCCTTGTCTTTTTTACCTTTCCATACGCCAATAAAATTGATGTATTGATTTCCATGTGAGAGAACTATATCGTCAAACGAAAAATTGCTTAGCTTTTTATCAAAGACAATTTTACTCTCTTCCGGGTTCTCCTTTTCATTTAAAAACCATAAATAATCCTTGAACTGAAGTTCTGATTTGTTAAATCCAACGACATTATTATTCTCCTTATTTATGGTATGGTAAAAATTCAGATTGTAAAAATCATTCCCTCTTTTTCCGCCCTTAAACTCGGTTCTAAATTGTAATGTATCATTCGAAAACGTATTAATCATGCTAAAATCCCTGATTTTATAATGCTCCGTTTTTATCGAATCTAATTGGACATAGGCATTATACAAAGGGTTTCTGTTATCTACCTGAACTAAAATATTGTCAAAAGTATTGTCATAGGCAACTAACTGAGGAGAACTGAAATCCAATTTAAAATTCTTGCTTTCCGAGCTGATATTTCCTTTTAATTTCGTGTTTTTAGCAAGGGAAATCTCCGGCTTAAATATTTCTATAATCTTACTGTGGAGATCAAAATCAAATTTGAGGTATTGACCGGGTAATACTTTATTGGGTTTATAATTCGAGTAAAAACTTCCCAAGGAATTCTCCACCATTTTCTGTAATTGGTTGAATTTATACTTTCCAACCACTGAACCTTCAATTGCATCAGGCGAATCTACAGTAATGGCTCTTTCTCCATTGGCATCAAAACTGGAATTTACATTCAGGTAATCCACAAAATATTGGTCTTTTTTATTTTGGTAAGAGGCATTCGTAAGCAATAGGTTTCCTTGCAGGTTATCCAGGGAATTCCCGGTTGCCTTTACCACAATATCACCTCTAAAAACAGAAATAGAATCTTTAATAAAATTCAGGTTTTCTAAATTGGCATAATCAACTTTAGAGTGAAAATCATAAATGTTTTCTTTTTTGGATAAATCCAAGACTCCGCTGAAATCCATAAATAAATTGGGATCGTTTATATAGAAATCTCCTTTGAATATGGGTTGTTTAAAACTTCCGTCCACAATGATTTTGGTATAGTTATACCCATTATATTTTAACTGGAAAACATCTCCCGCAAAAGAAGTATTGATGTATTTTCGTGTAAATCCTTTTCCGTCAACATCAAGGTTCATGCTCACTTTTCCGATGTCTTTTTCATTCATCATTGCACCTAGATCAAAGCCATCCAAAATGATATTCCCGTAATATTTTGCATTGTCAATATTATTCAGGTCGGATATATGCAAATCCGATTCTATAATACCTAATGCTGTATTCATGACAAAATCGGAGTTAATGTATTGCTGTGTGACTTCAACATCTCCGGCAAAGTTAAACTGCCCTAATTTTTGCAGCGATGTTGGTAATTTTTTCCCGAGGATATTGGGCAATAACTTGATTAAATCAACATAATTGGAAGAAATCCTTTTGAAGTTTCCTTTCATGTAAAACTTTCCCGGACTTCTTGGAAAGAGGTTTTTTAAATTAACATCGCCTCTGATGGTTGAAAATTTGTAATCCTTTAAATCAAGATTGGTGGCGTACAAATTATTCAGGGTTCCCTTGATTTTTGACCTCAGGAAAAACTTTTGGTTTTTAGCCAATTCTTTATAAAAATAGCGAATATCATTGGTTGCCAATGTGGCGCTGTCAATGGTTACATCAAATTTTACCCTATTGTTGAAATCGCCGAAATCGTGATTCTCTTTACTGTATTTCAGAATAACATTCCCTCTCAAAAAGGATTCTTTAGTAATCACTTCCAATTTGCCCAGCGTAATATCTTTCTTGGTATACTTAAAATCAGCCGTTAAATTTTCAACATCAACCCCACGATGGTCATGAAAATTCATCGTTTGTATCAGGGTCATTACATTTGGCCCCTGAATTTTAAAATCCTTCAACTGTGCATTCAGTTTGGTAAACTCAGCATCCTTTGGATTAGGCCTGTTTAAATCAATCATTACAAAACGGCTGTTTTTGAGATAGATATTTTTTGACGTCATCAAAAACTTTCCACTACTCTTTTTCCCATCGTCAAAAGCGGCAATGAATTTATCCAGATTGGTGTCTTTTTCTCCTTTATAAGTTTTTATTTGTAGATAAAAATTGTCTAATCGCAAATCGCCAAAAAGCAACTTTCCATCAATCAATTGTTTGAAATCTATAACACTCGTCCTGATTCGGTTCGAAAAAATTAAGGTGTCTTTGTGATTGTCTAAGACAAGTACTTTTTTGAGTTTGACACCGCCAAAAAAAGTTATGGCAACTTCATCAATATTGATGTTTGTCCCATATTGTGTGTTGAGTTTGTTTGTAGCATAATGCGCGATTTTGGTTTGCACTATTGGCATCGAAAGCGCAATACTG
>JAYURX010000407.1:0-3022 GCA_043755965.1 Flavobacterium sp.
CCGGAACTAAAGTTGCAATATCGCTTTTATATAAATAATTTTTACCTACTCTCGCTATTGTCTGAGATTTTTGTTGTGGTTTGAAATAATTACAGGAACAAACCATTAAAAAAATTAGGAAAAAACTATTTCTAATCATTTTATTGTTTCAGCTGTCTTTTTACGCCTTCAAAAACATCCGTATTGATTTTTACGGTGAACTCCTGTTTTAAATCGTCAACCCATCGTTGCTCTAAATACTGCTGATAATCATTGACCATTTTCCCTTTACAGTCCTCAAGTGTCTTCACACCTTCGGGGATTATCTTATCTATTTTGGTGACAAAATAATACTCGCCTTCTTTGAAAACCTCCGAAACGCCAAGATTATATTTCATTGTTTTTGGCAAAGCATCGCTTCCTTCTTCAAAAACACCACTGTTGGTCATTACGTTGATTACATTCTCAACATTTAATTTGTCTTTAATGGCTTGGGGTTTCTCATTTTTCTTCAAAAACGCCTGCGCTTTTTTGATCATGTCCTGTTTGGTAGATGACGCTATTGTTACGTCAACCCTTCTCTTCCACATCTGCTCCGTTTTATGTTCATCATAAAACTTTTTCAAACCAATAGTATCCGTTTTGGCACGATCCCAGATTTCTTTTTCCATTAAGTCAAAAAGCAATAATCCGTCGCGATACTCTTCCATTATGTTAGCAAAATCCGGAAACTCAGTTTCCAAATTTTCATCGTAATACGCCGTCAATTGTTCGTCCAAAAATTTATCATACATAGTGTCAACTAATTTTGACAATGGTTTTACTTTCAAACCTGCTTTTTGTTGCTTGTCTATAAAATCCAGAAATGCTTTCCCATCAATTTTCTTAGCATTAATAGTTAATAAAATAGCCGTGTATTCATTGGCGTTTTCCGGAAGTGCCCATTTTGACTCATAGAAATCGTTGGTTACCAATTTTGAAATTAGGCCATACTGTTTAGCATCTCTTTTATAAGTGTATTTTTTTCTGAGTTTTTCGTTTAAGGAAGCTGTGATTTTTTTAGATCTGTCATCTTTCCCGATTTTACTCTCCAATTCATTTCTCATTTCATCGATTGACTTTACCTGATGCTTTTCTATCAGCTTCACAATATGCCAACCGAAATCAGATTGGAAGGGTTTAGACATATCCCCAACTTTTTGCAGCGAAAAAGCAACATTTTCAAATTCTTCAGAACTCAATTGTCCTGAACCAAACCTGTTTAACACGCCGCCTTTAGAAGATGAAGACTTGTCTTCAGAGAATTGCTTGGCTAAATCTTCAAACTTTTCTCCCTGTTGGATTTTTTTATAAATTTCGCTGATGGTTTTTTCAGCATCTTTTTCGGTTTCTTCAGGTTTTGGCTTTAAGATCATGATATGAGCCACCGTAATTTCTCCGCGATTGGCTCTTATATCATTAACTTTTAAAATATGATATCCAAAACGAGTTCTGATTATTTTAGAGATTTTCCCTTTTGGAGTAGTAAAGGCAGCATTTTCAAATAGGTAAACCATTCTGAAAGCCGTGAAATAGCCCAAATCACCTTTGTTTTCTTTGGCTGATGGATCTTCCGAATATTGAACCGCTAAATTGGAAAAATCTTCTCCGGTTAACGCTTTTTTACTAATGTCTTCAATTTTTTTGTAGGCCTTCAACGTGTCTTCCGGCGAAGCATTTTCATCAACTAAAATAAGAATGTGCGAAGCCCTGATTTCTTTTTGAAGTCGGTTGTAACCTTCTTCTACAAGTGCTTCAGTAATTTTTGTGTCGTTAAAATAGTTTTTGGCTAATTGTGCTCTGTATGATTTTAACTCGTTTTGATACTGTAGTCCATTTTGCAAACCAAGTTTATAGGCTTTGCTGACTTTCAATTTGTATCCAACAAAAAGTTGTAAATATTGATTTAAATCTTTTTGAGAGTCATCTTTAACCAAATCTAAATTTTTCTTATAAATCCTCGAAAATTCATCTGTATGATAAGGTTTGTCATTGATGGTAAACAAAACTTCCTTTGTACTATTTTGCGCAATGCCTGCAAATGATATTAAAAAGAATAACCCGAAAAAAAACTGTCTAAAACTCATTTCTATTATAAATTTCAATTAAATTATGTATTTATTGACTTACCAAAATCACTTTAAAAAAGCAACGTAACAATCAACAAAAATAACAATTCAAACACATTATACAACTATCATGACTAGTATTAACAAAATTTTATTAACACGAAAAAACTATTGAAAGATTTGAAATGTAAACCATGCTGAAATAATCGGTAAATAATAGTATTTTTGCAACCAATTTATTAAAAATCATGAGTTTTTTAAAAGAAATACAACGTCGCCGAACCTTTGGAATTATTTCGCATCCCGATGCGGGGAAAACCACGCTGACAGAGAAACTATTACTGTTTGGAGGTGCTATACAAGAAGCTGGTGCGGTTAAGAATAATAAAATCAAAAAAGGAGCCACTTCCGATTTTATGGAAATTGAGCGCCAAAGAGGAATCTCGGTATCCACTTCGGTTTTAGCGTTTAATTATCAGGGAAAGAAAATCAATATTCTGGATACGCCCGGACACAAGGATTTTGCTGAAGATACTTTTAGAACGTTAACTGCAGTTGATAGTGTGATTGTGGTAATTGATGTTGCCAAAGGTGTTGAGGAACAAACAGAAAAATTGGTTTCTGTTTGCAGAATGCGCCACATTCCGATAATCGTTTTCATTAATAAGTTGGATAGAGAAGGAAAAGATGCCTTTGATTTGATGGATGAAGTGGAACAAAAATTGGGATTAAGTGTTACACCTATGAGTTTCCCTATTGGAATGGGTTATGACTTTCAGGGAATTTATAATATTTGGGAACAAAACATCAACCTTTTTAGTGGCGATAGCCGCAAAAACATCGAAGATACTATTGCTTTCTCTGATATTGAAAGTCCTGAACTGGAAAAAATTATTGGTGAAAAACCAGCGATTAAATTACGGGACGAGCTGGAA
>JAYURX010000408.1:0-7094 GCA_043755965.1 Flavobacterium sp.
ACCTAACCTCCCCAAAGGGGAGGAAAACAAAACAAACGATGATTAAAAAATTTTTTATATCAACTATTCTATTCCCTCTATTGGGGCTAGGCGGCTTATATGCCCAAGAGAAGGAAAAGGACAACCATTTGCCAAAAGGGAACGATTCTTTTGCCGAAAAAAAATACGATGATGCCGAAGCAGAATACCGAATCTCAGAATCTAGAAATCCAAAAAAATCAATTGCATCCTACAATTTAGGAAACGCTGTTTACAGACAAAATCAATCGGGCGAAGCCAAATATCATTATGCTAAAGCATTGAAAAATGCTAAAGCCAGAACAGAAAAACATCAGGCATTCCACAATATCGGGAATACGCTGATGAAAGATAAGGATTATGGCGGCGCTGTAGAAGCCTATAAAAATGCCCTGCGCAACAATCCAGCTGATGAAGAGACTCGTTATAATTATGCTTTGGCCAAAAAGATGCTAAAAGAAAATCCTCCGAAGAAAGACGATAAAAAAGACAAAAAAGATAAGAATAAAGATAAAAATAAGGACAAGGATAAAGATAAAAAAGACGACAAGAAGGACGGAAAGGACAAAGACAAGGATAAAAAAGACGGCGATAATAAAGATAACAAAGAAAATAAAGATCAGGATCAAGGCAAACCAAAACCTCAGCCTGGCGGAATTTCAAAACAACGTTTAGAGAATTTATTGGACGCTGTAAACAATGAAGAGAAAAAAGTTCAGGATAAAGTAAACAAACAAAAAGTTCAGGCCAACCCTAAAAAAGCTGAAAAAGATTGGTAGTTTTGAAAAATTAGTCAATTTGAAAATGTGAAAATGAAAAGGATAATAATTTTAACAGGTTTACTAATAAGTTCGTCGCTTTTTGCTCAAGTCCAGTTTGAGGCAAAAGTGAGCAAGAATTCCCTGGGATTAAACGAACGGCTTCGTGTTGATTTTACAATGAATGCGGATGGCGATAATTTTGTACCACCTAATTTTGAAGCCTGTGGTTTTAAAGTCGTTGGCGGACCAAGTCAGTCGGTAAGTCAATCCTGGGTAAACGGAAAAAGCTCGTTTAATAAATCCTATATTTTTATTTTATTGCCTACACAAAAAGGCTCGTTGACTCTTAGACAAGCCTCAATTGAAATCAATGGCCAGCTTTATAAAACGTCTCCTGTAAAGATTAATGTGACCAACGCGGTCGAGATTCCAAAAGATCCTAACGAAGCGCCGGCCATTAGTGCAGATGATAATCTGTATTTGGTCGCGGATATTTCAAAAACCAATCCGTATCTGAACGAACCAATTACCGTTGTTTACAAATTGTATTTCAGTTACAACATCGGAATCACTAATTGGCGCGAGCTGAACAAACCAAAATACAATGATTTTTGGAGCCAAAATATCGATATCAAACAATTGGTGGCTCAGGACGGAATATTTAAAGGCGAACGCTATCGCTATGTGGTGTTGCGAAAAACCGTCTTGTATCCGCAAAAATCAGGAAAACTGGAAATTGAACCGCTTTCTTTGGATATTGATTGCCAGGTGCCAACGAATAAACGAAATTTCTGGGGACAAGCCTTACTCACCGAAGACAGCAAACGCGTTTCAGCAGGAAGCAAAGTCATCAATGTAAAAGCATTGCCTGAAAAAGGGAAGCCCGAAGATTTTTCCGGCGCTGTCGGTCGCATGGATTTTAAAGTAAAACCATCCAAAACCGTTTTGAAAAACGGAGAATCTATGGAGTTAGACGTAAGCGTTGTTGGAACCGGAAACCTGAAATTGTTTTCGTTGCCAAAACCTGTTTTGCCTTCTGCTTTGGAAATGTATGATCCGGTTCATGATGAACGTGTATCAACTCCATTAACCGGAATGACCGGAAGAATTTCGGATAAGTACACGATAATTCCACAATACAAAGGCAATTACCAAATCAAACCGATGCGTTTCACCTATTTTGATTTGGGTTCAAATAGTTATAAAATCATCACTTCCCAACCGATAACTATCAATGTTTTGGATGGTCAAAGTATAGCAAGTTCAGAAAAAGCAAATCCGAATGATGTAGCCAAAACCAAACTGGAAGCTGCTAAATCGTTTGCCTATATCAAACAAAAAACAACATTAAAACCTACCAAAAAAGAGGATTTCCTAGGTTCAGGATTATTTTATTCATTGGTATTTTTACCGTTTTTAGCTATTCCGTTTTTGATTGTCGGAAGAAGGAAAAAAGAAGCAATGGACAATGATGTTGTGGGCAATAAAATCAAAAAGTCGAATGCGTTGGCCAAGAAATATTTGGGCGAAGCCAAAAAGCATTTGGGCAACAAAGAACCATTTTATATTGCGCTTGAAAAAGCCATGCACAATTTCCTAAAAGCCAAACTCAACATTGAAACTTCGGAAATGAGTAAAGAAAAGATAACCGAACTTTTGCTTTCGCGAAAAGCAAATTCAGATACCGTTTCAGAGTTTATTCATCTGACCGAAAATTGTGAGTTAGCACGTTATGCACAATCTTCTGAAACTGCTATTCAGCAGGATTATGACAAAGCTGTGATAATAATTTCCGAACTTGAAAAGCAATTAAAATAAGGTTCTAACCACAAAGAGCACTAAGAAGGCACGATGGTCACAAAAAAAATAAATTTAAAATAGTGTGCTTTGTGCATTCTTTGTGAACTTAGTGGTTAAATAAAAAATATGATTACAGAAGAGGAAATATCAAAAATTGTATTTGAATCTGCGCTCAAAGTTCACAAAGCTCTTGGGCCGGGTTTACTAGAAAGTGCGTATGAAGAATGTTTATTTTATGAGCTAAAAAAGACAAATCTAAAAGTTGAAAAACAAAAACCACTCCCTTTGATATATGAAGAAGTCAATTTAGAGTTCGGTTACAGAATAGATATAATTGTTGAAGATAAATTTATAGTTGAAGTAAAATCAGTCGAGGCATTAAATGATGTTCATTTGGCGCAATTGCTCACTTATCTGAAATTATCAGAATGCAAATTGGGATTGTTAATTAATTTTAATGTTAAACTTTTAAAAGATGGTGTTCGAAGAATTATCAATGGTGCACTTTAAAATCTTTGTGCCCATCTTGCCTTCTTAGTGAACTTCGTGGTTAATAAAAAATGAGAAATATACTATTTACATTGCTATTTATGTCCCAATCATTTTGGGCACAAACCGCTTTTGACCAAGGAAACAAATTCTACGAAAAAGAAAATTATGAAGCCGCCATTTCGAGTTATGAAAGTGTTGCATATTCAGGAAAACAATCCGCGGAATTGTATTTTAATTTGGGAAATTGCTATTACAAATTGCATAAAGTAGCACCGGCAATTTACAATTATGAAAAAGCATTATTGCTGAGTCCAAACGATACGGAGATAAAAACCAATTTGGAATTTGCCCGAAAAATGACGATTGATGATATCAAAGTCATTCCAAAAGTAGGCTTCAGCAAGCTGATTCAGGATTTTACTGCGAAATATTATTACGACACCTGGGCATGGATTGCGGTCGCTTTTGCTTTTATGTTTTTACTTTTTTTTGTGGGTTATTACTTTTCTCATTCAACCGTTTTGAAACGTGTTTTCTTTTTTGGAATGTTTTTGTGGCTCATCGGAATTGGTCTCAGCGCTGCTTCCGGTTTTTATGAAAAAGGCCGAATGGATAATGAAAGACCCGCAATCGTTTTTGCCGAAAATGTATCAGTAAAAAGCGAACCAAAAAGTGCGGCACCAGATGCTTTTGTGCTGCATGAGGGAACCAAAGTTTACATCCTTGAAAGCATTGCCAACTGGAAAAAAGTAGAACTCACCGACGAAACTACCGGTTGGATTGAATACAGTGCGATTAAGGAAATCAAGAATTAGCCTGCCTGCCGGCAGGCAGGTGTTCAGTTGTTAGTTCAGTATTTATTGAGTTTCAATCACTATCTTTGCAGACTAATTTTGATTTTGGATTAAATCCTAATTCCTAAATCGCAATTCCTAAATTCAAAAATGTCAAGAGACGAACAATTAAAAAACCGCTGGAACAATGTCGTTCAAATCCTTTCCAATCAGTTTGCTGAAGGAGATATTCTGGATTTAGACGCAATCATATACTTAATCGGAGTACAGGAATTGGGGCAATTAAAACGTGCTTTCAAAAAAGATGAAAAACTAAATCTGATGCACATTGCCATTTGCCGTTTGCTCGAACCTTATGGTTTCTACGAATTTGATTTTGTGGATAAAGACGGTTGGCCACATTATAAAATCAAAGAGGAATTACCGCCATTAAAAGCCGGTGAGCAATCGGTTTTGATGAAAGAAGCCATTGTGAATTATTTTCTGGAAAAAGAGGTTATTGAGTAATTAGTCCCTAGTAATTAGTGATTAGCAAAAACCATATCTTAAAATTAGACTGACTAATCACTATTCACTATTTACTAATCACTAAAAAAAACCTAAATTTGCACCTTTACAAATGACCGATGATAGACAAGATTAAAGAACATATTGAAGAAGCTAAAGCTTTCAATACCAAAAATAAAGAAGCTTTAGAACATTTTCGTATCAAATATTTAGGTAGCAAAGGTTTGTTGAAAGAACTTTTTACCGAATTCAAAAACATTCCGAACGACCAGAAAAAAGACTTCGGTCAGGTAATCAACACGTTGAAAACGGTTGCCGAAGAAAAGGTAAAAGCCATTCAGGATGAATTGGAAAGTAAAGAAGAAGTAAAAGGTTTCTATGGCGATTTATCACGTCCGGCAGAACCTGTTGTAATTGGTTCCCGTCATCCTATTTCATTAGTAAAAAATCAAATCATCGATATTTTCTCTACCATCGGATTCAATGTTTCCGAAGGTCCGGAAATTGAAGATGACTGGCACAATTTTACCGCTTTGAACTTGCCCGAATACCATCCGGCAAGAGATATGCAGGACACGTTTTTTATCCAAACCAATCCGGATGTATTGTTGAGAACACACACTTCATCAGTTCAGGTGCGTTATATGGAAAACAACAAACCGCCAATCAGAACGATTTCACCGGGAAGAGTTTTCAGAAATGAAGCGGTTTCCTCGCGTTCGCATTGTATTTTCCATCAGGTGGAAGGGTTGTATATTGACAAAGATGTTTCGTTTGCCGATTTGAAGCAAACGCTTTTATATTTCACCAAAGAAATGTTTGGTAAGTCAAAAATTCGTTTGCGCCCGAGTTATTTCCCGTTTACGGAACCAAGTGCTGAGGTTGATATTTATTGGGGTTTAAAAACCGAAACCGATTACCGTATCACCAAAGGAACGGGTTGGTTAGAAATCATGGGCTGCGGAATGGTTGATCCAAACGTTCTTAAAAACTGTGGCATCAATTCGGATGAATACAATGGGTTCGCCTTTGGAATGGGAATTGAACGAATTGCTATGTTATTATACCAAATCGGCGACATCAGAATGTTCTATGAAAACGATGTGCGTTTCTTGGAGCAATTTAAATCTAGTATTTAAATTTTAACCATTAAGAACACGAAGTCTTTTCACGAAGAACACAATGTTCGTGTGCTTTGTGCCTTCTTTGTGAGCTTTGTGTTTAAGTAAACAACAAAATGAAATCAGATATTAACATCCCTGAAGTCGAAAACGTTTTCCTTGCTGCTGTTCAGGAATGGAGCGATGACTTTATGGAAAAGGTTTGGTATGTGTATCTGATAAATGATTCTGACTTCAATTTAGACAGCGTAATGGTCGTTTCTAAAGCCTTTGGCACTCTTGGTGGCGAGATGAAAAAAACGTCACTCCTGCGCCATGCATTTGTGCAGGTTCCGGCAGTTTCCGTTGTAAAGATAGAAATGATTGAGCAAAGCGTTCTGAAACTGAACAATGAATTTATGGTAACGTATTTTATCGAAAGCACTTTATACGATAAAAAATTCACGTTCAGGGCACAGTCCATAACTCCGGATTATGTGGAAGAAGTACCAATTTTGTTTGTGGATGGGGTTATTGCGAGATAAAAGAAAGAGAAAAGAATATAGAACAAAGAGAATAGACTTGTTCTAAAATTGAAAGAACTGATTTGTAATTTGTGATTTTTTGTTCCTCGCAGAAATCAAAAAAACACATGTCATTTGTTTTTAAAAAAAAGAAAAACTTTTATTGCGACTACTATTAATAAAAGAAAAATTGAAATATAAAATAAGCCAAAATATAATTTTTGTAAAAACGGGCTATTACCAAGATAAAAGTCTTTGTAATAAAAGAGTATTATTATACTTAAAATAAAACTTATTAGAGAAACTATTTTAAGACAAAAAATTATGCTTTTTAATTCATTCATAATATTGAATTTAATCTAATGCGATTAGGAGAAAGGGAAGAATTTAGAACAAAGCAAATAGATTGTAGACGATATAAAGTCTATTTTCTTTGTTCTATTCTCTATTTTCTAGAATTATTAATCCAACTTCTCAGTTAATTTTTTAAACACGGCTTTTGCTTCTTTTCCTTCGTACAAAATTTCATAAACCGCATCGATAATTGGCGTTTTGGCTTTGTATTCCTGATTTAGTTTATAAGCACTTTTTACCGCATAATAACCTTCCGCAACCATTGACATTTCCATCATGGCTGATTTTACCGTGTACCCTTTACCAATCATGTTTCCGAACATCCTGTTTCTGGAAAATACCGAATAACCCGTTACCAGTAAATCGCCCAAATAAGCAGAGTCATTAATATTTCGTTTCATCTTATGCACTTTCCTGATGAACTTTTTCATCTCGCGAATGGAATTACTCATTATTACCGACTGGAAGTTATCGCCATAACCCAGGCCATGTGCAATTCCGGCTGCAATAGCATAGATGTTTTTAAGCATCGCGGCATATTCCGTTCCGATTATATCGTCCGAAATTTTGGTTTTAATATAATTTCCTGAAAGAATTTTGGCCATAACTTTAGCTTTATCTGAATCGCCACAGGCAATTGTCAAATAGGAAAGACGTTCCAGGGCGACTTCTTCTGCGTGACACGGACCGGTAATCACACCGATATTTTCAAAAGGAATATCGTATTTTTTATGGAAATGTTCC
>JAYURX010000409.1:0-7077 GCA_043755965.1 Flavobacterium sp.
TCTTTGTGGAAATTATATAATATTCGTCGAAAATATTATAACAAAATTAACGCAATTAAATAACACATTTGTAGTACATAATAGATGTTCTATTTGTCAAGAGAAGAATGCATATCACCAAATAACATTTTGGTCCTAACAAATAACATTTGAGACTATTATATAAATCGTCCCGATATCCTCGGGACGATTTTTTTATATTATACTGCTAATGTGAATAGTGAAGTAAAACAATTAGTGGCAAAATTCAACCAAACAACAAATAATTAACATTAAAATCCTATAATTATATAATCAGGTCCGAAAGTCCTATAACACTTTTATCATTCTTATTTTGGAACTTTGATGGACTCAAATAAATTGCCTTATGGAAACAGATAAACCTTTAAAAATCATAATAGCCGACGATGATGAAGATGATAGAGAGCTCCTTAAATTTTTATTCAGCCATAACGAAAAATTCGAACTTGTTGGATGTTTTGATTCAGGGATAGAAGTAGTCAAGGAAGTCATGGTCAGAAAAAACATTCCGGACGTCCTGATTATAGATATGTATATGCCTTTGTTAACAGGCTCAGAAGTAGTAAAAAAACTGGAAGAAAGCAATACTGCACCCAAAATGAGTAAGTTCATCATTTCTACTCAAATTAATGGCGCCGAACAGAATAAGTTCCTTGACAATCCTATGGTTAAATTTGTTACAAAACCTGTAACGCTGGCCCAAATTAATGATCTTCCCGGTCTTCTTCTGGAAAGCCTCCATCTTACTAATAATACTAAGGTGTAGGTAAAATTGTAACTGTTTTAAACCATTGGAATAAAATAAATTTACATTTAAGAAATATGCAAGGATAACGGGTTCGTTATTTACCAGCCTTTTTTCTTGGCTGTGAGTCTTTTCCTTTGCTTTTCTTATCGTGCTGCTCCTGTGCTTCTCCAAGCGAATGTGAAGTATGTAAAGTTTCTTCTTTTTCCGTCAGCATACTCAGCTTATGGTAATATTTCTGCACGACCTCCATTTCTTCCTCGCTCAGGCTTTCAATATCCACCAACCTGTTGCTGGATAATTTATTGGAAGCTACGAGTTCATTTAATTTTAGCTGAATTGCAAGAGAATCTTTGTTCTGTGCTTTTTGAATCAGGAAAACCATAAGGAAAGTAATGATTGTTGTCCCTGTATTGATAACAAGCTGCCATGTTTCGGAAAAATCAAAAAATGGCCCTGTAACAGCCCACGCCAGTACTATGCAAAAAGCTACTGCAAATGCCGGAGTGGAACCTGCTGCTTTTGAAACCTTAGTAGCAAACTTATCGAACCAGTGGTTTTGAATAGTCGTATTTTTCATGATTTTGCTATTTTATCAAAATTATGATATTCCAGAAAAGGATAACTTATATAATTCATACTTTAAATTATATAATAACAATTTGGTCTGGCAATACTTCACCAACTCAATCTAATTTGTATGAAGATTATATAACCTATTTGATTTATGTTATAACTAAAGTACAACTAATTATTGTAATTTCATTACCGTCTATTCGATAAGACTCTGACAAGATAAAACAGTAACCTTAAATTAAAACAGTCATGAAAAAACAAATCCAATTAGCCGCAGTATTTATTTTTATTCTCATATTTTTTTCAAGTTGCGAAGCGATTGAAGGCATTTTTAAAGCCGGGATGGGTGTCGGAATCTTTATAGTTTTGGCAGTAGTAGCCGTGATTATTTATATCATGAGCCGGTTTGGAAAAAAATAAATTTATGTATTGCGTTATGAATAATTATCTAAAAAATAAAAATGAATTCAGCTAAATCCAGTCCAATTGATGACACTATTACATCCGGGAAAAATAAATCCTTTTGGACCTCCTCCACAGAGTCAATCGTCTTTAAAAAACTAAAACAAAATGTAGAGACCGATATTTTAATAGTTGGCGGTGGCATTGCGGGATTAACTACTGCGTACTGTCTATTAAAAGCAGGTCGCAAAGTGGTTTTGATAGAAGATGGATTTATAGGGAGCGGAGAAACCGGCCGCACTACAGCACATCTCACTTGTGCTTTGGATGATCGTTACTTTGAACTTGAGGAAGTTTTTGGAAAAGAAAAAGCTGTTCTGGTCGCTAACAGCCACATGGCAGCGATACAATGGATAGCAAATACGGTTAAGCTCGAAAAGATAGATTGTCATTTTAAAACAGTAGACGGCTATTTATTTGTAAGCGAAAGCGACAAAAAAGAAACACTTGATAAAGAATATGCTGCAACACAAAGAGTTGGATTACTAACCGAAATGGTAAAACAGGTTCCTTTAGCCTCCGAAAATGGAAAATCATGTATTAAATTTCCACAACAGGGACAGTTTCACATTATGAAATACCTGAAAGGAATAGCCGAAGCTATCATTCGTATGGGAGGACAAATTTATACGGAAACAAAAGCCGAAAATATTACCGAACACGGAGCAAAGGCCAACGGCTGTGAAATAAAAGCGCAGCATATCGTTGTTGCAACCAATACTCCCGTAAATGATTGGGTAACAATGCACACAAAACAGTGGCCCTATCGCACTTACGTCATTGCCGCAAAGGTTCCGAAAGGGAAATTACCTTATGCCTTGTGGTGGGACACGGGAGATACAAAGTCAAAATGGATTGTATCTCCTTATCATTATGTACGCCTTGAAGAATTTGACAACGAATTTGATCTCCTTATTTCGGGAGGCGAAGACCATAAAGTAGGCCAGGCAGACGACGAGCAGATTCCGGAGGAACAACGATATACAAAGCTTATCGAATGGACAAAAAAACGGTTTCCAGATATGGGAGAAATAGCATATAAATGGTCAGGACAAGTTATAGAACCTATTGATTCATTGGCCTTTCTAGGCAAAAACCCGGGAAATGAAAATATCTATATCATCACCGGCGACTCAGGTAACGGTATGACACACGGCACTTTGGGCGGAATAATCATAACCGACATTATCACTGGTAAGGAAAATCCGTGGACAGCGCTATACAGCCCTTCCCGCATTACATTGGAAACTACCGGAGAGTATTTGCACGAAGCCGCAGCAATGGCAGCTCAGTATGTAGATTGGGTTACCAAAGAAGATGTAAAAGATGCTAACGAATTACAACCCGGACAAGGAGGTATAATTTCATCAGGGCTAACAAAAATTGCTGCTTATCGAGATGAGAAAAATAAGCTTCACGCCTGTACTGCAGTTTGCCCACACCTTGGCGCCATCTTACAATGGAATGCAGAAGAGAAATCCTTTGATTGCCCTGCCCACGGCTCTCGATTTACAACCGATGGGAAAGCAATCAACGGTCCGGCAACATCCGATTTAAAAAAATTAGAAATCAAAGAATAAAAGTTCTAGTTCATTTATTATGGTTTCAATTTTAATTGTTTATTAATTTCGATAATCCTTAAAGCGCATACAAATGAAAACGTCAAAAATTTTTGGAGCAATACTAATTTTTATCAGTTTACTAATTGGGTATCTTGGTGTAAACAAAATTGACGATAATGCAAAGGAAGTTAATCTGTTAGGGCTAAAAATAGATATTTCAAATGAAGCCGAAAAACAGCAAGGGTATTTGTATTTAGGAGTTGCCGTTATACTTTTTGCAGGTGGAATCTTTATTATTAACAAAACTAAAGCTTAGCTTTATTTATTTTAACCCTTCAAAGCCACCGCAATTGCAGCGCTATCTTAGCAATGTTTTTATCAGGGCAATGTCAGCCTCAAAGAGTAGCGCCAATACAGAGCAGAGTACTAATTTATCCATGGAAACAAATGCAAAGAAATTTATGAAGTGCAATTCTTCTTCAAAAGTTATCTTTTTTGTTAATAAATAACTTACTCATTTTCAATACGTAATCTAATATAGTTTACTTTTAGTATCGAATGATATCCCCATTTTTATCGTAATGTATTGAACAGACTGTGGTAATTAACTATTACTAACTTAAATCAATTATTTATGAAAAAAATGATTTTACTTGCTTTGTGTACTGCCCTTTGGGTAAGTTGCAAAAAAGCCGAACCAACTGAACCAGCAGCTCCTGGCGAACCAACAGCGGAAGCTAGCTCTGCACCACAGGCCGAATTTGCTGATGCCAAATACACCGAGATGGGCAAAAAGTACATGGAAGCACTGAGGAGCGGCGATACCGATGCCATGATGGCTGCCTATACGGATGATGCTAAGTACTATTGGAACGGCGGTGACAGTCTCGTTGGCAAAAAAGCTATTACCGACTTTTGGGTTAACCGAAGAAAAAATACCATCGAATCGCTTAGTTACAAAAATGATATTTGGCTGCCCATAAAAGTAAACAGACCACAACAAATGGAAAAAACCGGGATTTGGTTGTTGTCATGGTATGAGGTGACTGTCAAATACAAAGGAGGAAAATCTATGACGCAATGGATGCATCTCTTATTTCATTTCGATGATAATGACAAACTGGATCAAGTAAGTCAATATGTGGATAGAGTGCCAATCATGGAGGCAATGCCCAAAAAATAAAAGACCAACCTAAAAGCCCAATGAATTTCTATAAAAAACCACGTTGAAAAGACGTGGTTTTTTTTAATTTAAAATTACTTATGCGATGTACGAATAGATTTCATCTTTTATAAATAACAGTTTGGCTTTTAATTTGTGAGCATATTCATCAATAACTATTTCTGAACCCACATTTATTTTTTGTATGTGACGCTCCAGTTCGTGATAATCGTCAAACAATTTTCTGAAGTGTTCATCCGAAACTTTTAAATCGTGGATTTTGTCTTTGTGTTCCGGAAACTCGTGTAATAAATCATGTTTATCCATACTGTTTCTGTTTAAATTAGTCTAAGTTATGGTATTGGTTAACAATACTATCACTAAAGTACAAAATTTTTTATTTGTTGCGCAAAGACAGATAGTTAATTTAAAAAACCCTGTGGTTTGCTAGGTTATTGGATTACTGTTTTTTTAGTAAAGCTCTGTTGGTTTTCCAATGTTACTTTTACCAATACTATTTGTGGGGCTATTTGCAACAAATTTGTTTGAAATAAATTTGTGTTTAAACCATTCTCAGTAAATAACAATTTCCCAAGAATATCAAATGCTTGTATCTTAATGATTGCCATTGCTGGCGATAGTACTTGAAGTTGATGATTTGGGGTTGTAATGACTTTGATTTCATTAGAGGATATTGTTGGAATTGTGGTGCCCAACGCTTCACTAGTAAATCGCAATTCGAAACGTTGTTCAAAAGTACCGCTGGTTGTTGTAAAAGTATAAGGCGCTGTTTTTAAATCATGTAATGTATTGGTGGCTTTATCTAATAAATATACATTTTGATTAGTAAATAATCCATCCAAATCATCTAAATTAATACTTAATTCTCCATTCAATGTCGTGGTGTAGCCAATAGGAATAACATCTGCTTCTGAAAACGGCAAACTTTTTCCTTGTATAGCTAAATATTCCGCTCCAACCATTGTGTATATCGAAACCGAGTTGCCAGCAGCTACTGTTTTACCATCAAATAATGGGTCAAAATCACTTGTCGCTCCCTGAACATAACCCAATAACATTTGGTTATATGCTCCTAATGAACTTTTCAATGAAAGCCACAGGCGATGTCTTTCCAATCCTTGTGATACAGAATTGACAGCGTTCGTTGGTGCATCATTTTTAAAAAACTGAGTATTAGCACCAGTACGCATAGCATTATTAAAAGTAGCGGAATAGGTTCCATTAGCCAGACCGGTTTTAGCTTCAACGAAGAAACCTTGTCCTGCTCCAATTTTACCTGTAGGTGTAACTCCACCACTTGCTGCCGGAGCTGTTCCTACTCCACCAGTATAATTATATTTTGCATAATCATTGGCGGTGTAAACATTATTTGTAATCGCTGTATTATGTGTCCAAAAATAAAGCGTACCATTTATAATTGAACTATTCGCCGCAATAAACAAATCGGCATCAACCGCTGACGGATAAGGGTTACCAATTAAATTGTAAGCTGTTGTGCTTTTCATAATTGGCGTGGCAATAATTCCATTTCCTGGCGCTCCTACGAAACTGGTTTGCACAATTTGCGTTGGGCTATAAGTCCCGCTTGGCGATCGTCCAATATAACCAACCCCTTGCGCCATGGTAGTTGCCCCGGTTTGATATACATAGAGATTAGTGGTTGGACTAAAACTGTAGAATAATGAATTTGTTGCCAGTTGACTTAAAGTAGCGGATATTACGGGTGAAGACCAATAGGTATAATCATATTGTTTGAGTGGAGTTGTTTTCCTTTTATATGTAATGTTTGCGCTGTTTACCGCAGCATCATTTGTTTGTACCAAACTAGCGCTATCTTCAAAAGTTAACGTTCCTCCCGTAATTTTTACATCGTTAGTCACCGTTAAGGTATGTCCTGAATTTATAACTGCTGTACCTGAACTTACTTGACATGAGCAACCTGTTAAGTCCGCAGATGAGGAATAATCATGGGCAAAGACTATTTTTTGTATGCTTGTCGGTGGTAAACCTGCCGACCAGCCGGAAGCTGACCAAGTATTTGTTGCATACCCATTCAAAGTCGTACTGGCTGATGCTACTGATGTACAACTCCCTAATGTAGCTGTTACGGTATAAGTTCCAGCAGGAGCCGTAATTGTTGAGCCCGAGACGGTTACCCCTTGTGACGGAGTTACAGCATATGTATAAGATGCATTATAATTTGTTATCAAAAAACTACCCGTTGCTACAGAGCATGTTGGCTGTGTTACCGAACCCACTGTTGGTTGAACGGGAGTAGCTGGTTGCGCGTTAATAGTTACACTAGTAGCAGATGAAATACAACCCGCAGAACTTTTTGCGGTTATACTGTAAGTTCCCGAAGTAACTAAAGGAAAAATACCGGTTGAATTAGTGTAGGTTGAACCATCATTACTATAAGTCATCCCGAACCCATTTGGCGCCGTAATCGTTATGGTTCCTGTTGCTACTGAACATGTCGGCTGTGTAAGTGTGACTGATGGTGATGCCGGAATAGTATTTACAGCAAC
>JAYURX010000410.1:0-3012 GCA_043755965.1 Flavobacterium sp.
CAGATGAAATAAACTAAAAAAAATGAAATACAGAATAGGACAAATTGTTCCCTCATCCAACGTTACAATGGAAACCGAAATCCCGGCGATTTTCCGTTCGAGGGAAACCATATTACCGGAATGCTTTACGTTTCACAGCAGCCGTATGCGTATGAAAAAAGTAACCAAAGAAGAACTCGAAGCCATGGATGCTATGAGTTTGAAGTGTGCTCAGGAATTATCTGATGCGCATGTTGATGTTATGGGCTATGCGTGTTTGGTGGCGATTATGAGTATGGGAAGAGGTTATCATTGCGTTTCGGAGGTTAATCTGCACCAGGAAACTATTGCTAATGATTTCCCTACGCCTATTGTAACTTCTGCTGGCGCTTTGATTAATGGTTTGAAAGTTTTGGGAGCGAAACAAGTTTCGATTATTACACCTTATATGCGTCCGTTAACCGACATGGTTGTAGATTATATAGAGCATCAGGGAATTAAAGTTAAGGAAAGCATCGCACTCGAAATTCCCGATAACCTGGAAGTGGCGGCTCAAAATCCGATGAACCTATTGGAAATTTATAAGCGATTGGAATTAACGGATGTTGATGTTTTAGTTGTTTCCGCCTGTGTCCAAATGCCATCCTTAGAAGCGATTGATTTAATCCAGGCAGAAATCGGAATTCCGGTAACTTCAGCGGCAGTTTGTACTACGTATGAAATGATGAAAAAACTTGGCATTGAAGCTAAATCAGCCATTGGCGGGGAACTACTTAACGGAAAATATTAATAGTTATGAAATGGACAATAACTAATGGAAAACTCGTAAATAATTTCGAGTTCAGGTCACAAACGGACTTAGCCGAATTTCTTTTGAAGGTAGCACGCTTTGCGGATGAAATCAACCACCATCCCGACTGCAAAATTCACAAAGCATTTCAGATTGAAATTACTTTATTCACACACGACAAAAACAAACTGACAGAACTCGACTATAAGCTAGCCGACAAAATAGATGGGTTATTGAAATAAATTCCGATTAAGCTTAATCTACAGCATTCTAAAATCTTATAACTTTTTCCAGTAATTGCGTAAAAGCAAATGTTGCTTCTGTTTCTAACTTTGGGGAAAACTTCAAAATTATGGCAACATTAAACAACGGTGGCTCCGGAAAAGGAAATTCGGGCCGCCATCATGACGGGCAAAAAAATTATCAAAATTCCAATCAGCGAAACCCTGACAATGTAAGGGATAATACTCGTGACCATCGTTATAAAGATTACGAGGAAAAGTTGACAAACGATGCTAATTTTGATAATGGAAAGCCTACCATTGATCTCCAATTGGATGACAAAGACCAAAACGTTGACGCTTAATTTTTAACCTTAATAAAACCAACCATTATGAACGGACTATTCAAAACTCTTATTGCCGGATTTACCGCAAAAAAACTTGGTGGTGGCTGCTTATCAATGATTATCATTTTTATAATTATTTACTGGTTACTTGGTAAATTTTAATCTAATAGACTACTTTTGCGGAACATTTTTTGACAACTCAAAAACGCATTTGGGGTCGACTGGTTTTGACAGCAAGTCGAATTGAATTGTAAGCACGTCGAGCATTGCATTTTTTGCTCGTAAATCCAAAGATGCAAAAACATAAACGGCGAAGGAAACTACGCTCTTGCTGCATAATCTGAATAAAGTAAGATTAGCCACGCTCCTACAAGGTAGGAAAGCAGGATTCACCTCGATAGCTTTGGTTTGTGGCGGTCGATATAGGTGAATCGTAAAAATAAACCTAAGAACAGTGAAGCTTCGGGGCTGTTACGAAAAAATTAGAAGATAAGTATTGTGTGGCTGTTTCTGGCCTATCACAATATCGAAAATCCAATCAGAAAATAAGCGTGTAGAACCCTTTTTAGTTGCTTGTTTGGACCCGAGTTCGATTCTCGGCGACTCCACAGAATATCCTGTCTCGTATAGAACAAGACGGGATTTTTCTTTTTTAGGAGCGGACCTTTGTCTTTCTTAACACATAACCTCCCGCTATCCGCACTACACGGTAGTTTGCTGCTACCTGCCTGCCGGCAGGCAGGTCGGGGCTATAATCACGTTTCCTTCTATAACATAAAAAAAGCCCCGGCTAAACCAAGGCTTTCATTTATAATTTAAAAGTCAAACTTAACTATCTTTTCAGGGTAAAGTGAGCCTTAAATTGTCTGATTCTAACTCCGTCTATATAATCAACCGTAAACCAGTAATCATCTGACGGTAAGAGATGTCCGTTATAGGTTCCATCCCAACCCAAGCCTGTAGCACTGATTTGTTTCAACAGCTTGCCATAGCGGTCAAAAATGTAGATTTTAGCTGCCGGCTGGTCTTGTAATCCAACAATATTCCATGTGTCATGTATTCCATCCCCGTTCGGAGTGAAGTAATGTGGGTAATCGATGATTTCCACCTCATCTATAATCAGCTCCTCACAACTGTAAGCAACACCACCTTTGGCGTCCCACACATGGATAACATGTGATCCCATGCTAACATTCTCAAACACATTGCTCGCCTGTCTTGGCCCGTCATCCAAACTGTACTGGTAATCCGGAGCGCCATAACCCTCTATGTTCACTGTAATAGTCTGTAAAGCACTAAAGGCACTGGTTACCGTATATCCTATAGTGCCTGCCGGTACGACTGCCTGACCCGATTGTACTACCGGGAAAGCCATTGATGTAGTCTGACATGCCAGTGGACTGATGCTGGTTACTGTTACCGTATAATTCCTGGTAGAGCCTGTTAGGGAAGCGGTGTCAACCGTATAGGTCGGTCCTGTAGCTCCCGGTATTGGCGTAGTGGAACCATCCTCAAACCACTCAAAGGTATAATCTGCCGTATTGGTAATGCCGCTATCCAGTGTAAGTGGCCTTACGACCTGATTAGTGATAAAGTCAACACAGATGGTGGTCACATTGTTTGGAGTAGTAATAATTGGATTAGGATAACGCTCCACGGTAATGTCAATCGTAGT
>JAYURX010000411.1:0-3001 GCA_043755965.1 Flavobacterium sp.
CAGCATGAAGGCGCCGACCGCGATCCGGGGGATGGGCATAATGTGTGGAAGAACCCAAAGTTGACCAGGCATCCGGATTTACATCGCCTGTAGCCATAGTATATAGATACCCATCAGGCACACCAGCGGTAATAGTAACCGTGCCATTGCTGCTTGTTGTTGAAGTTGCTAAATCTTCCTGATAGGAGTAAATTCCATCAGCATCTTGGTCCACTCTCTGAATTTCATATAATTTAAAGCTAAATATAAGTGGCGAATACGCAGGTATTCCCCCTGTTGAATTACTGTAATAAGATAGGCCCGATGGAATAAACATTACTCCGGCGCCAAAATCATAATAAGAAATAGTGCCATCCGGATTTCCCGTATAACTGCCCGTTTTGAACTGCGGGAATATTTCGCTCCAACCTCTAATAACGCCTGTTAAATTAAAATAGTTTTGTGGGTTAATTGATTCTTCAAATTCATTTGATATGATTGTTGTAGTTGATACTGGCGGAGTACCTACAGTTACTGTACTGCTATAAATATATTCTCCTCTGTAAGATGTTAATACCCTATCTACATTACATGGTGATTTACTGTTAGCGCCAGAACCTTGTCTTAATTGTATAAAGTAAATTTTATACGTTATATCAACATCGTTTTGCTTAACGGTAACATATCTCGATAGTATCGGATAAGTAGTTTGATCCCAGATTGAGGTTTGTGTTCCGCCATCTGGAATTAAAGTAAAAGTAACATCTTGATCGTCTGTCGCTCCGGGGTTATTGACCACTTCCATATAATGCGTATGCATATAGGTTTCAATATTGGTTAAATCTTTTGTGTACTGTTCTGTAAAATCGCGTAAAGGTTCCGTATCATTATCGCTTTTGGAACAAGAAACCGCGGTTAAACCTAAAGTAAAAAGAAATATAATTTTGAAAAAGTTATTCATTATTGTTTAAATTTTGAGCCCGCAAGATACAATATTGATTTATTTTTGTAAACAATTTAACGTTGATTTTGGAAAAAAAATGAGAGTAGATAAATATTTATGGTGTGTTCGCTATTATAAAACCAGAAACATGGTCACCGAAGCCTGCAGGAAAAATCAAATTACGATTAATGGTCAGGTTGCAAAGCCTTCCAGAGAGGTTTTCCCAATGGATAAAATTACTTTTAGAAAAGACCAAATTACGTATTTGATAACTGTTTTAGACATTCCGCAAAATCGTGTTGGAGCCAAATTGGTGGATATTTATCGAAAAGATGAAACACCACCCGAAACTTTTGCGCATCTTGAACTGCTTAAACTTTCCAAAGAACATTATCGCAAAACAGGAACCGGAAGACCAACAAAAAAAGATAGAAGAGATTTAGATGATCTTGAATTAGGGACTGATTAGAAAATATTACTTTAAAGCAATATCTTTTGAATCCGTTTTTTTACCTTTGGAAAAACATCAAAATGAGTCAAAATATAATTCTTAATCATCTTGAAATAGACCATAAAATAAAAAGGATTGCCTATCAGATTTATGAGACTTTTGTCGATGAGGAAGAGGTGATTTTAGCCGGAATTGCATGTAATGGCTATGTTTTTGCTGAAAAAATAAGTGGGGTTCTAAAAAAAATATCCGATTTAAAAATAATATTATGCGAGGTTAAAATTGACAAACAAAATCCTTTTAAGGAAATAGCCACTTCTATCCCAAGAGAAAGCTACATTAATAAAAGTATAGTATTGGTTGACGATGTGTTAAATTCGGGTACCACTCTGATATATGGAGTCAAACATTTCTTAGATATGCCTGTAAAAAAAATTAAAACAGCTGTTTTAGTGGATAGAAATCATAAAAAATTTCCGGTAAAAGCAGATTTTAAGGGAATCTCTCTATCTACTTCGTCAAAGGAACACGTACACGTTGTTTTTGAAGGGAATAATAATTATGCCTATTTAGTCTAACAATTGAATAATTTCGTCAGCGATACCTTCTGGACTTTTGTTATCAACTTCGATTGTAAAAGTGGCTTGGTTATAAAAATAACTTCTTTCGAATAAATGTTTGGCAACAAAATCTTTTAATTCTTCTTCGGATTGATTAGCAACAAGCGGCCTCGTTTCTTTTTCCGATTTAAGTCTCTGGAGAATGACAGGTAATGAAGCTCTTAAATAAATAGAAATACAGTTTTCACCATTTAAAAACAGATGATTATCAGCATAACAAGGAGTTCCTCCACCTGTGCTAATAACTAAAATTTCATCATTTGTTATAATGTCCTTGAAAATTTCATGTTCAATTTTTCTAAAATAAATTTCTCCTTTTAGTTTAAAGAGTTCACTAATCCCTAAATTAGTTTTCTCTTCGATTAAATTGTCTAAATCTATAAATTTAACACCTTTTTTTTCTGATAGTAACCGAGCAATTGTGGTCTTACCAACAGCCATATAACCAATCAAAATAACTTTCTTCATTACAATAAAACCTTATAAATTAAGCCGTTAACACCCTCAGTCAAAAAAAGGCAAATTTATAATAAAATTGCTTTGAAATATAAATAATAAGGTCTTATATTTGCACCCGCATTCAAGAAAAGAAAAAGACTCGATAGCTCAGTCGGTAGAGCACATCACTTTTAATGATGGGGTCCTGGGTTCGAGCCCCAGTCGGGTCACAAAAGTCGTTCGCCATGGCGAATGGCTTTTTTTGTTTTTGGGCCACGTGGAGAAACGGTAGACTTGCCATCTTGAGGGGGTGGTGCTCGTAAGGGCGTGTGGGTTCAAATCCCATCGTGGTCACATTTGAAATCAAAAGAGGGGCAGCCAGTGGCTGTCAGATATTTTAAAAGCCTCGATAAAAGAGTAAATTCAAAACTGAGTTTACTCTTTTTTTTAAAGAATTTAGTTAAAAAACTAAAGTCACGTACATATTTTATTTAAATTTGTTTAACTAATTTTTAAAATGTATGAACAATGTTAAAAGCGTCTTTAGCATCAAAGACTTAGAAAATCTCA
>JAYURX010000412.1:0-7033 GCA_043755965.1 Flavobacterium sp.
AACTGCATCTACAACTTCTCTTCCGCCATTGACACAATCACCACCGGCAAAAACACCTGTTATCTTAGAAGCTGATTTTCCGCTTACAGCAATTTTTCCGTTGTTGTTTTCGATGTTATTATCATTGACCAAAGAAGTAAATGGCATTTGCCCTGCCGCTTTGATTACCATATCTACATCTAAAGTAAATGTTTCGCCTGAAGTTATTGGGCTTCTTCTTCCACTGCCATCAGGTTCGCCAAGTTTCATTACATCGCAAACTAGTTGGGTTACTTTTCCGTTGTTGCCAATGATTTCTTTTGGAGATGCCAGCCAGGTTATTTTACAACCATCCAATTTGGCAATATCCAATTCTTTTTGGGTACACGGCATTTCGGCTTGTGTTCTTCGGTAAACCAAAGTCACATCAGAAGCACCTAATCGTTTTGCCTGAGTCGCCGCATCAATAGCAGTCATCCCCATTCCGATTACCGCGACTTTATCACCAACGGCAATTTTAGAATAGGCATTGTCACGTAATTCGTAGATGAATTTGATAGCATCTTCAACACCTTCCAAATGTTCTCCCGGAATGTCTAACTGACGTGCCAATCCAACTCCGAAAGCCATATAAACCGCATCGTAATTTTGTTGTAATTGTTCTAACGTAATATCTTTCCCAAATTCCTGATTGTATTTGATATCAATTCCCCCGATAGAAGTGATATAATTCACCTCATCTTCGCAGAATTCAGGAGTTACTTTATAGGCTGCAATTCCGTATGTCATCAGACCTCCGCCTTTGGCTTCTTTTTCATAAATCGTCACATCAATTCCTTCACGGCTCAAGGTATGCGCACAACTCAATCCTGCCGGACCGGCGCCCACAATCGCAACTCTTTTGCCTTTTGATGGTTTTCTTTTGAATAACTGCCAATTATTATCCATCGCTTTTTCAGTCGAATAGCGTTGTAGTCGTGCGATATTGATAGGTTCTTCGTGCATCAGATTGTACACACACGCACCTTCACATAATTTCTCTACCGGGCAAACTTTACTGCAGCCCGCGCCCATAATGTTGGAAGCAAAAATAGTATGTGCGGAACCTTTTAGATTATCAGTAGCGATTTGTTTAATGAATTTTGGTACGTTGATTGACGTTGGACACGACTTCATACAAGGCGGATCATAACAAAACAAACAGCGATTGGCTTCAGTCAAAGCCGCATCCGAAGTTTCAAATGGCGGATGAATATCCGCAAAGTTTTCCTGATATTCGGCAGTGGTTAATCGGTTATTTTTAATACTCATATTTTTGGTTGGTTTTTTTTGCAATTAAAATTTTACCGCAAATTCGCAAATTTCTTTTTTTAAAATTTAATTATAAAATTTGCGAATTTGCGGTTGGTCTTTTTATGGTGCTACAATTTCACCATAGGTTTCGGGTCTTCTGTCTCTGTAGAATTGCCATTTGCTTCTGATTTGTTCTATTAAATCCAAATCGAATTCTGCCACCAAAAGTTCATCTTTATCTTCGGAAGCTGTCGCGAAAATTTCACCCAGCGGATTTACAAAATAAGACGTTCCGTAAAAGCGTCCGAGATTCCATGGCTTTTCAATTCCGACACGATTGATACAACCCATGAAATAGCCATTGGCAACTGCGTGAGCAGGTTGTTCTAATTTCCATAAGTTTTGAGATTGCCCGACGGTTGTGGCTGAAGGATTGTAAACAATTTCGGCGCCATTCAAACCAAGGCATCTTGCGCCATCAGGAAAATGTCTGTCGTAGCAAATATAAACACCGACTTTCGCATATTTGGTCTGAAAAACAGGATAACCCAAATTACCTGGTTTGAAGAAGAATTTCTCCCAAAAACCACCCGTTTGCGGAATATGATTTTTACGGTATTTGCCCAAATAGGTTCCATCAGCATCGATGACAGCAGCAGTATTGTATAAAACGCCGGCTTGGTCTTTTTCATAGACAGGAACGACGATTACCATGTCATATTTTTTGGCGTAGACCTGCATTCTTTCCGTAGTTGGACCAGGAACACTTTCTGCCGAAGCATACCAAGCGCTATCTTGTCCCGGACAGAAATAAGGCGTGTTAAAAATCTCCTGGAAACACAAAATCTGAACGCCTTGTCTTCCCGCTTCCTCAATATACGGAATGTGCTTTTGCAGCATCGCTTCCATAATTTCGGGTATCGTTCCTTCGCCTTCGGTTTTGGCTAAACTCAATTGAATCAAGCCTGATTTTACTATTCGTGACATAGTTTGTTGTTTTTAGTTTATGGTTTATGGTCGGTTATTAACT
Organism: Flavobacterium sp.; assembly: GCA_043755965.1. Lineage (GTDB taxonomy): Bacteria > Bacteroidota > Bacteroidia > Flavobacteriales > Flavobacteriaceae > Flavobacterium. The sequence goes on from JAYURX010000412.1 coordinate 2,303, forward strand.
AGAAACAACAAACCAAAAACTATAAACTTTTAAATTTTTCCTTCAACTTTATTTCGTTTTACAAACTGGCCGTAGCCTTTTTGCGCTTTACATTCATTGTTATCGATTACGACTTGACCGCGAAGCAAAACAGTTTTTACTTTTCCTTTTACTTCCCAACCTTCGTAGCCACTGTAATCCACATTCATATGATGTGTTTTCGCAGAGAGCGTGTGTTTTTCATTGGCATCAAACAATACAATATCGGCATCGCTTCCTACGGCAATTGTGCCCTTCTTTGGGAACATCCCGAAGATTTTAGCCGCATTGGTTGAAGCCACTTCTACATATTTATTCAAGGTGATTCTGCCTTTGTTTACGCCTTCGCTGAATAGTAATTCCATTCGGTTTTCTATCGCGGGATGACCATTTGGGATTTTGGAGAAATCGTCTTTCCCCATCAGTTTCTGTTCCCACATAAACGGACAATGGTCGGTGGCTACAACTTGTACCAGACCCTGATTTAATCCTGCCCAAAGTGTTTCCTGATCTTTCTTTTCTCGTAATGGTGGCGACATAACCCATTTGGCACCTTCAAAATTCTGTTCATACAAACTCGCATCCAAAATCAGATACTGAATGCAGGTTTCTACAAATAGATTTTGATTTCGTCTGGTGGCATTACGCACCGCATTCAAAGCGCCTTCGCAAGTTAGATGCACAATATAGCCTGGACAACCTGTGTAATTTATCATGTCGACAAAACGCTCGCTGGCTTCAGCTTCGGTTACTTCGGGTTGTGATAAATAATGATAAAGCGGAGACAATTTCCCTTCTTCTCTATGTTTTTGGATTAGATAGTCAATCATGTCGCCATTAGTAGCGTGAACATTAATCAATCCTCCATGTTTTTTCACTTCTTCCATTAAGCCAATCATTTGGCGGTCGTCAATCATAAGTGCGCCTTTATAAGCCATAAAAGTTTTAAAAGACGTTATTCCTTCCTGCTCAATAAAATGCTGGATTTCTTTTTTTGTTTCGTCATTGAAATCGGTTACCGCCATGTGGAAACTATAATCGCCCACCGCATTATTATCGCTTCTTCCTTTCCAATCCTTCAGAGCAGATTGCAGGCTTTTGCCTTGTGTTTGCAGGATGAAATCGATAACCGTTGTTGTTCCGCCATAGAGCGCGGCACGTGTTCCTGTTTCGTAATTGTCGCTGGAATACGTTCCCATAAACGGCATATCTAAATGTACATGTGGGTCAACTCCGCCAGGCATAACTAACTTTCCTGAAGCATCAATAACAGTATCCGCATTATTATTTAGGTTTTTACCAATAGCCGAAATCGTTTCGCCTTCAATAAAAATATCCGCTACATAATCGTCGGTAGCGGTTATAATTCTTCCATTTTTTATTAATATGCTCATAATCTATTTTATTAGGTACTTAGGTTAAGGCGCTGAGGCACTAAGGCTAAGTTGCTTTCTTTTTCATTAATAACCAATAAACAAAGCCACTTAAGGCAAAGCCTACGAACCAGGCATAACTGTATAATCCGATTAACCAGCTAGGAAACATGTCTGCGGGAAATACTTTTATCGTCGTAAAAAATCCGGGAACATTCGGCGCAATTCCAATCACTAAAGCGATAATGGCGCTGAAATTAAATCCTTTTGAAAAAGTATACATTCCTTTGGTGTTGTATAAATCTTCTACTTCCAATGTTTGTTTTCGTATGAAATAATAATCGACAATCATAATTCCGCCTACTGGTCCGAGTAAACTTGAATAGCCAACCAACCAGGTGAAAATATAGCCTGTTGGGTCAGCAATTAGTTTCCATGGAAAAATCAGAATTCCGATTATTCCTGTGATGTATCCGCCTTTTCGGAAATCGATTTTTGATGGCGATAAATTGGCAAAGTCATTCGCCGGACTTACAATATTCGCAGCAATATTTGTTGCCAAAGTAGAAATGGCTACGGCAATCATGGCAAGGCTAACTAATAATTTGCTGTCAAATTTTCCAGCTAAAACTACCGGATCCCAAATCATTGTTCCGAATACAATTGTGGTTGCCGACGTTACTACAACGCCAACAAAAGCGAACAAAGTCATCGATGTTGGCAGACCATAAATCTGTCCTCTTATTTGTGCTTTTTGAGAAGTCGCATAACGTGTGAAATCGGGAATGTTTAAGGATAACGTTGCCCAAAAACCTACCATTCCGGTCAAGGCCGGAAAAAAGAAATGGAAGAAATCAGTGCTATTCGTAAATTTAGATGGTGTGTCCAATATTGGTCCCAAACCATCCGCCGCGCTAATCGCCCAGAACAATAAAGCCAGTGCTGCAACCGGTAAAAAAATCGCTTTGAAAACCAATAATTTTCGGATGCTGTCTACGCCCAAATACACCACATACATATTCAACAACCAAAACAAAATGAAACATATTGCCGGTCCGGTTTGTAATCCGAATGAATCCGGGAAAATTTGCGGTAGTGTTTCTATTGATGGAATCCATAAACGCGCCATTTGAAATATGGCAAATCCGCCAATCCATGTTTGGATTCCGAACCAGCCACAAGCTACAATTGCTCTAAGCATCGCCGGAATATTAGCGCCAATGGTTCCAAAACTTGCTCTGGCAAAAACCGGAAACGGAATTCCGTATTTGGCTCCGGCATGGCCATTCAAAATCATCGGGATTAAAACTACTGTGTTTCCTAAGAATATTGTTAGTATTGCCTGCCACCAATTCATACCGCCTTCAATCAATGAACTCGACAGCATATAGGTTGGAATACACAAACTCATGCTTATCCAAAGTGCTGCATAATTCCAAGTGGTCCAGGTTCGGTTTTCAGCCGAAATTGGAGCCAAGTCTTCGCTATACAAAGAGGAGTTTGTATTCATTGGTTTTAAGGTTGGTTGGTTGGTTTTTTACACTAATGCTTCGTCAGCAATTTTCAGGGCTTCACTAATAATTGCTAAACCTTCATCGATTTGGTCTTTGGTAACACACAATGGCGGTGCCATAAAAATATAACCCCAGCGCACAAAAGTGTACATTCCTAGTTGCCTGATTTTAGCAGCGATTTGATTAGACACTTTCATATCATCTCCGGCTCCGTTGTATGGCGCCATCAATTCTCCGGTAGTTTTGTTTTTTAAGACATCCAGACAACCTAAAAGTCCTGTGTTTCTAAACGCTCCCATACTTGGATGCTGGCTTCGCATTTCTTCGATTCTGGATTCGAGATAAGCACTCATTTCACGGGTGTTTTCAATCAAACGGTCACTTTCATAAATATTGATTACCGCTAATGCCGCAGCCAAAGCTACCGGATGACCGTTATATGTTAATCCAATCATCATTGGCGTGTTTTCAAATTTTTCGGCGATTCTATCTGAAACCATCAGACAACCTAAGGGTAAATAAGAAGAAGTCAATCCTTTCGCCATGCAAACCATATCGGGAACGATGTCGTGATTTTCAAACCCAAACCATTTTCCGGTGCGTCCGAAACCGCTCATTACCTCATCGGCTACGAATAGGATTCCGTATTTTTCACAAAGCGCTTTTACTCCTTTTAGATAACCTTTCGGATAATGTAAACAGCCCGAAGAACCGCTTTCGCCTTCGAATATAAAGGCCGCAATATTGGCTTTTCCTTCTAAATGGATTACTCTTTCCACATACTCCAAACTCAAACTCAACTTAGTTGCTTCGTCTAAATTTTTCATACCAAAGAAATAATACGGGTCATCAATATGAATCGCATTTGGCATTTGTTGGGAATCGTTAGCCAATTTTCTCGGATCACCACCTGCCGACATTCCGCCAATCGAACCACCATGAAAGGCTCGGTATCTTCCAATGATTTTATGTCTTCCAGTGTACAATCTTGCCAGCTTGATGGCATTGTCAATAGACGAAGTGCCACATAACGTATAAAACGCTTTGTTCAAATCACCCGGACAGATTTCTGCTAATTTCTTTGACAATTTAGCTCTGACTTCCGTTGTACATGAAGGTGTCACAAAACTTACTTTTTGCATTTGTTCCACTACAGCATCGGTAACTCGCTGATCGCCATGACCAATATTTACGGACATTAAGCCCGAAGAAAAATCTATAATCCTGTTGCCATCGTAGTCATATAAATAAACGCCTTCGGCTCTTTCAATGGCAATTGGGTTCACTGCCGCTTGTGCTGACCATGAAAATAAACTAAACTCTTTGCTGTCGCTTATGATTTGCTCTTTGGTCAATGTTTGTTCTTTCGTAATCATTGTTTGTTCTATTTTGAATTTTGAATTATAAATTTTAAATGGGTTCGTTGTAAAGAGAATAGCCTAGCCCCGATTGCAACGGAAATCCTTTTTAGGATTATCAATCCTGAAAAGATTGCAGTGTAAAGCGGGATTAGCTCCTGAAACTTTGCATAATTTAAAATTCAAAATTTATAATTTATAATATTTTATACTAGCTCATCCAGTTAACTCCGGCTTCCGCATTCCATTTTATGGTGCTTTTTTTCAATTTGGTCCAAAACTCAATCGAGCTTTTTCCGGTGATATCGCCAACTCCGAATTTACTTTCGTTCCAGCCACCAAAACTGAATGGTTCTCTTGGAACCGGAACGCCTACGTTCACACCAATCATTCCCGCACTTGCTTTGTCGATAATGTAACGTGCCATTCCACCATTTTGAGTAAACACACTAGCTGCATTTCCGTATG
>JAYURX010000413.1:0-2993 GCA_043755965.1 Flavobacterium sp.
AGAATATAGAGTATAGAACATAGAAAATAGAGTAAATTTCTACTGAAAAGTCTATGTTCTATATTCTTTTTTCTATTCTCTTTTTAATAACTTCTCCCTTAGTAATGGAACACCATCTGTGGCATTCATAGCGATAACTTCCAGTGGATTATGCAGGTTACTGATATTTGCCGGTCTTGGGTCTATATAAAAAACGGTAGCATTTGGATTGGCATAATGCATCAAACCAGCTGCAGGATAAACCTGAAGTGATGTTCCAATTACCGCGACATAGTCTGCTTGTGCTGTGATATTTACAGCTTCTTCCAACGCTGGAACCATTTCACCAAACCAGACAATATAGGGACGTAATTGATTTCCATTTTTATCGAAATCTCCAATATGTAAATCGTGCTGCCAATCTACGATTTGTAATGGTGGATTACAATCGCTGCATACTTTGAGCAATTCACCATGAAGATGTAAGACCTTTGTGCTTCCTGCTTTTTCGTGAAGGTTGTCTACATTTTGGGTAATGATGTGCACATCAAAATCATTTTCCAATTCAGCCAAAACGATATGCCCTTGATTTGGCTTTACGTCATGTAACTGTCGGCGTCGTTGGTTATAGAAATCTAAAACCAATTCCTTATTTTTAAGCCAGCCATCATAGGAAGCCACTTCCATCACATCGTGTCCTTCCCAAAGACCGTCAGCGTCACGGAAAGTCCTGATGCCGCTTTCGGCAGAAATTCCGGCTCCGGTTAGAACGACTAATTTCTTTTTTTTATTTGCCACGAATACACGAATAATGATTAGTTGTGTAAATATAAAATATTTTTAATTGAAATTATCTGCAAAAATATTCGTGCATTCGTGGCTAATTTCAACTACATTCCTATTTTTACAAAAACAAAACTCATGGAACTCATCAAAAAAATATTCTTTCGGTTTTTCTTCCTTTATTTTTTATTGACAATAGCACCCTGGTTTTGGTTTACTTTTATTCCGGGATTAAACTTCGTTACGGATTATTACACCAAGGGAATACAGTGGATTGTCTTCAAATTGAATGATTGGTTTTTGCATGTAAAGCAACCCCTCAATACCGAAGGTTATGGAAGCGGAGACACCTCTTACGCCTGGGCTGAGTTTTATACTATCATCATATTGTCATTGTTACTTGCCGTTGTCTGGGCGATTTTTAATAAAAATGAAAAAAATTCCAGAGCACTCGAATATTGGCTGCACAATTTAATCCGGTACAATCTTATCATGGTTGCTTTCAGTTATGGAATTATTAAGCTGTTTGGATTACAGATGCCCTTTCCGAATCTAAGCCAACTGGCAACGCCTTTAGGTGAGTTTTTACCAATGCGATTTAGCTGGCTGTTTATTGGCTACTCCCAGCCATACGAATTCTTTTCCGGCGCAATGGAAGTTACTGTTGGGCTGTTGCTGCTTTACAGGAGAACTATTCCACTTGGGTTGATTGTTGGGCTTGGCGTATTTATCAATATATTTGCAATGAATATGTGCTATGATATTCCTGTTAAGCTGTATTCAATGCAGATTGTTATCTGCTGTTTCTTTTTATTGGCAATTGACAGCCAAAAGTACATTAATTTCTTTATCCTCAATAAGCCAACCATTCCGACTACGGGTTATAATTACCGCTTCACCAAAAGATGGCAAAGAATTGGACGCATCGTTTTAAAAGTTGCCTTTATTATTCTTGCTGTAGGTTTCACTACTTACGAATGCATAAATAGGTATGGGGAAATGCATACACTGGAAGCCGCTGTTATTCCACAAGGAGTTTACAACATCAAAACATTTAAGAAAAATAGTCAGATTATTGCTATTGAGACTACTGATACCCTGGCGTGGAAGGATTTCATATTCGACAAAGGAAAACTGGGAAGCATAAAAACGGCAGATACTACGTTTTGGAATAGATATGGAAGGGCCTATTTTATATATGAAACAGACAAGTCCAAACAAATGATACATTTCAAGGAAGGAATGTCCGATAGCGTTAGTTTATTCCAAATGAAATATAAATTTATCAATAAGAATAGGCTTCAGTTAGAAGGCGTGTTCAAGAAAGATACTTTGTTCTATGAGCTTATTAAAAGCGATAAAACGTTTCCGCTGGCAGAGAAACAATTTCACTGGATATCGGAAGCAAATAGATAAGCATAATTGTCATGATACTAATTTTATCTGCCACGAATACACTAATATAGGACAGTTATTTAAATTACCTTGTTTAGCAAATTAAATTCTCAAAGATTCGTGTATTCGCGGCTGGAATTCAACATCATTATTATTTTTGTTAAAATGTTTTACTATGACCGACCTAGATTATCTCGCTTATCTCGAAGGATTCTTAACCGAGAACCGCAAGGAACGTTTTGAAAAAGTATTGGCTAACAGAACCAATCATTTTACTATAGTGGTTGAAGATGTTTTTCAGATGCACAATACCAGTGCGGTAATGCGTAGTTGTGAGGTTTTTGGCATTCAGCAATTGAATATCATTGAGCAACGATTTGGTAAGAGTATTGATAAAGAGATTGCCATGGGTGCCCAAAAATGGGTTGACATCAACACTTTTGAAACGGTAGACTCATCCATAAAAACCATGCGCGCCAAAGGCTATCAAATCATTGCCACAACACCACATAACAATTCCTGCATGCTTAGTGACTTTGACATCTCAAAACCAAGTGCTATTTATTTTGGCACCGAAAAAGAAGGATTATCTCAGGAAATAATTGACCAGGCTGATGGGTATATTAAAATCCCGATGGTAGGTTTTACCGAGAGTTTGAATATTTCTGTTTCGGCAGCTATCATTATTCAGGACATCACCACTCGCCTACGCCAATCTAATGTCGCGTGGCAATTGTCAGAAGAAGAAATTCTCGAAAAGCGCATGCTTTGGGCAAAAAATACGATTAAGGATATTAAACGGATTGAGGAACGGTATTACACTTAACATATCAATA
>JAYURX010000414.1:0-7017 GCA_043755965.1 Flavobacterium sp.
CTGGACGGGACTCGAACCCGCGACCCCATGCGTGACAGGCATGTATTCTAACCAACTGAACTACCAAACCTCTGCGTTATTGCGGTTGCAAATATACAATCGTTTTTCAAATCTGCAACTATTTTTTTGAAAAATAAATGTGTAAAAAACAATTCTAACCAAACATTTGTTTTTCAACCAAATAGGTGGTTAAAATCTTCTCAAAACTTTCTTCAACGGCAACAGGAACGTACTTAATTTTGTTCTGAGCACAGGTCATGGCTAAAGTTTTGAAGTAATCATTAACCTTTTCTTCATAAGCATCTTTGACAGTATCGGCAAAAATATTAATGGCTTCTCCTGTTTCTAAATCGATGAACTTTCGTGGAGCATTATCAAAATTGAAATTGATTTCTGTTTTTTTATCTATTACGTGAAAAACGACCACTTTATGTTTGTTATGTTTTAAATGTTGTAAGGCATTGAAAAGTGCTTCGCTATTGCCTGTTTGAAACATATCCGTAAACAAAATAATCATCGAGCGGCGATGGATTTTTTCGGCTATCTGATGTAAAAAAGTAACTGTGTCTGTGCTTTTGGAGTTTTTGGGCTTTTCTAAAAGCTCCTCCAGTTTATTCAAAATCATTCGATGATGGCGATCGCTTCCTTTTTCCGGTGCGTAATATTCGAAAATGTCAGAATAGACGCTTAGCCCTACAGCATCCCGCTGTTTTTTTAATAAATTCATCAAAACTGCCGAAGCTAAAACCGAAAAACCAATTTTGTTATGATAAAAAGCTTGGTCATTTTTTAGCTTTGGATAATGCATCGAAGAAGAATTGTCAATAATCAAATGACAACGAAGGTTGGTTTCTTCTTCATATTTTTTGGTGTATAACCTGTCTGTTTTAGCAAATAATTTCCAGTCGATATGTTTGGTGCTTTCGCCTGCATTATAGACTTTATGTTCTGCAAATTCTGCCGAAAAACCATGAAAAGGAGATTTGTGCATTCCGGAAATAAAGCCTTCCACAACTTGATTGGCAAGCAATTCAAGATGTTTAAAGCCTGAAACGAGTTCTTTTTGTTCTTCAATCTTCATAGCCCAAATATAATCGGAAATATCTAAACTAAATCATAAAAAAAAGCTCAACTTTCGTTGAACTTAGATTCTCGTTACCTCCAAATTATAATATCGGTATTACAACAAAGCATCAATTGCATCTGTATATGATTTCTTCGGAGCAACTCCAACCTGGCGTCCCACTACTTCTCCATTTTGGAAAACTAAAACCGTTGGGATATTACGAACACCATATTTTGCAGCAAATTCCTGATTGGCATCAACATCAACTTTTCCTACTGTTGCCTTTCCTTCATATTCTGTTGCGATTTCATCGATAACCGGTCCAACCATTCTGCATGGTCCACACCAAGCCGCCCAAAAATCTACTACTACCGGTTTATTTGATTTTAATACTACTTCATCAAAAGTAGCATCAGTTATTGCTAAGGCCATATTTTATATTTTTAAATTAGTGTATTTATTTGACGACAAAATTAGACATTTTATTTGGCATGGACGTTATACAAAAATCAGTTTTGGTTATGAAATTATTGTCAGAACTGATACTTAGTTCAGGCTGAATTTAATTTTCATTTTCTCCAATTCGAATAATAGTTCATTTGAAATCTTGATTTTCAATTTTCTGCTTGGTAATAAAACTTTGGTCATGACTAGATTTTCTTCTTCAATAACCGGAATTTCCATCTCAATTTCTTCAAGATCTAGCGCTTCGAAATTTTCTCCATCTACGACAGCAATTTTCGGAATTATCTTTGTCTTATCAAATTCAACTATTTCAAAAGTTACCGTGTTATCTCCTTTGTTTAATTGGAAAATAGAATTTAATTGCTCAATCGCATTTTTATGCAACTCATTAATATCCATTTGTATACTCAGTTTTTTAGCAAACTGCGGAATCACATCCTGCAATTGTTTTACATCAACAAATTGGATTCTAGGATCTGATTTTTTTCCGGTTTCCCGATTGACCCAGCCATCTTTAATGCCTACTTTAAAATAAATGAATTGATTGTTGACCAGAAAATGTCGGTACTTCAAATAATCTTCATCAAAAATCCGGAACTCGTGGCTTTCGTCATAACCTTCCAAAGTGAACATTGCCCAATCTTTTCCGTTCTTGGCAGTTCTATATTGAACATTAGTTACAATTCCCGCAAACGTTAGTGTCTTACCAATATAATTCCCCAGATTTTTTAAACTCTCCAGTTTACTATTGCAGAAATATTTCATTTCAAAACGGTAATCATCCAACGGATGTCCCGAAATATAAATTCCAACAACTTCCTTTTCTTTCGCTAATTTTTCCATCGTACTCCATTCATTACATGGTGGAACAATGGGTTCGGCAATCTGAACTTCACTGGCATCGCCAAATAAACTTACCTGTGACGAATTTTCATTCTCCTGAAATTTGGAACCATAACGAACCGCTTTTTCAAGAAATGTAATTCCTTCGCCTTCGATGTGGAAATATTGCGCGCGATGTGTATTTTGAAAACAGTCAAATCCTCCGGCCAAAGCCAAGCTCTCGAACGCTTTTTTGTTGGCGGCACGCAAATCAATTTTTTTTGCTAAATCAAATATCGATTTATAGGGCTCATCCTTTCTGCTTTGTACAATAGTGTCAACGGCATTTGCTCCTACGCCCTTGACTGCTCCAATTCCGAAACGAACAGCATAATTATCATTTACAGTAAATTTATAAAAAGACTCATTAACATCGGGTCCAAGAACCTCCAATCCCATCCGCTTACATTCTTCCATAAAGAATGAAATTTGTTTGATATCACTCATGTTATTAGATAAAACTGCCGCCATATATTCGGCCGGATAATTGGCTTTTAAATAGGCCGTTTGGTACGCAATCCAAGCATAGCACGTTGAGTGTGATTTATTGAATGCATACTCGGCAAATGCTTCCCAGTCTTTCCAGATTTTTTCTAATTTTTCTGCAGAATGTCCTTTGCTTTCTGCTTGCGAAATAAATTTTGGTTTCATTTTATCCAAAACATCTTTCTGCTTTTTTCCCATCGCTTTACGCAAAACATCGGCATCGCCTTTTGAGAAATCGGCTAATTTTTGCGACAAAAGCATTACCTGTTCCTGATAAACCGTAATTCCGTAGGTTTCTTTAAGCAATTCTTCACAAGCTTCTATATCGTATGTGATATCTTCTTCGCCATTTTTTCGCTTGATAAAACTTGGAATATAAGCAATTGGGCCAGGGCGATACAGGGCATTCATGGCAATTAAATCTCCAAAAACCGTTGGCTTTAATTCCTTTAAATATTTCTGCATTCCCGCACTTTCATACTGAAAAATCCCAACTGTTTCCCCGCGCTGAAAAAGCTCAAATGTTTTTACATCATCAATTGGAAATTCATCCGGATTTAAATCTTTTCCGGTTCTGTATTTTACCAGTTTTACCGTGTCTTTTATTAGGGTTAAGGTTTTTAATCCCAGAAAATCCATCTTTAATAATCCGGCGCTTTCCACCACGGAGTTATCAAATTGTGTCACATACAAATCAGAATCCTTGGCAGTTGCCACAGGAACAAAATTGGTTATATCACTTGGTGTAATGATCACCCCGCAAGCGTGAATACCTGTGTTCCTAAGGTTTCCCTCAAGAAATTTTGCCTGGTTTATTGTATCGGAGCATAAATTCCCTACTTTGGAAAGTGAGATTAATTCCTTTACTCTGTCAAATTCTTCGGGACGTAATGCTTTTTTAATTACTGCTTCGTCTTCAGATAAAAGTCGGGCTAAATTCCATTTTGAAGGCATTAATCCCGGAATTAATTTCGCAACCTTATCCGCTTCAAAAAGCGGTAAATCCATAACTCTCGCCGTGTCTCTAATACTTGATTTCGTTGCCATTGTTCCATAAGTAATAATTTGCGCTACTTGCTTGGAACCATATTTCTGTATTACATAATCCATTACTTTGCTTCGACCTTCGTCATCAAAATCAATATCAATATCGGGAAGTGAAACCCTGTCAGGGTTAAGGAAACGCTCGAAAAGCAGATTGTACATCAACGGATCAATATTGGTAATTCCGAGACAGTATGCCACTACCGAACCTGCAGCGGAACCACGACCCGGACCAACAGAAACATCCATTCTTCTGGCTTCGGCAATGAAATCCTGAACGATTAGAAAATAACCAGGATAACCGGAATTTTCAATCGTTAACAACTCAAAATCGATACGTTCCTGAATGTCGGTAGTGATTTCCGGATATCTTTTTTTAGCACCTTCATGGGTTAAATGATGCAGGTATTTATTCTCGCCTCGCTTGCCCTTATCTGCTTCATCTTCGGTAACCAAAAATTCCGTGGGAATATCAAATTTTGGTAGCAAAACCTCACGGGACAAATCGTAGATTTCAATCTTATTGACTATTTCCTCTGTATTGGCAATTGCTTCAGGTAAATCATGGAAGGTTTTTTTCATTTCTTCCGCCGACTTGAAATAATATTCCTGATTGGCTAATCCGTATCGGAAGCCACGGCCGCGACCAATTGGTGTAGATTGTTTTTCACCATCACGAACGCACAATAAAATATCGTGGGCATTTGCATCTTCTTTCTTGATATAGAAAACATTGTTTGTAGCCACCGTTTTCACCTGATGCTTTTTTGCCAAAGCGACTAACGAATCATTCACGCGGTTTTCATCTTCCTGATTGTGGCGCGTTAATTCGAGATAGAAATCATCTGCAAATTCCTGTTTCCACCAAAGCAACGCTTCTTCGGCTTGGTTTTCACCAATATTTAAAATCTTGCTTGGAATTTCGCCATATAAATTTCCAGACAACACAATAAGGTCTTCTTTGTATTCCTGAATAATTTTTCTATCAATCCTTGGCACATAATAAAATCCTTCGGTATAAGCAATGGAAGATAATTTTGCCAGATTGTGATAGCCTTTTTTTGTTTTGGCTAAGAAGACAATTTGGTAACCATTGTCTTTTCGGGACTTATCCTTTAAATCATCACATACGTAAAACTCGCAGCCTACAATTGGCTTGACAATAGTTTCTGTTGGTGTTTCTCCATTCTCCTCGGCTTGTTTATTTTTGGCCTGAGCCGCTTTATTATGGTATAAAATATCTCTAACAAAATGAAAAGCTCCCATCAAATTGGCATGATCGGTCATTGCGACTGCAGGCATTTTATTTTCTACCGCAGCTTTTACCAAATCGGCTACACTTATCGTCGATTGTAATACCGAAAACTGCGTATGATTATGCAAGTGCACAAAATCAACATCTGTTAAAGTGTGATGAACTTGTCTCTCTTCATGAGTTGGAGTTGCAACTTCTTCTTTCTTTTGAAACTGTTTCCGAATTTCTTCTGAAGCCAGTTTCAGATTGATGTGTTTTAACCCTAAGAGTTGAATTTCCGGAGGATTATGTTTATTAAATCTGTCGAAATAGTCAGCGGGAACGTCTAATTCTTCTTTGGTGAAAACCCGTCTGTTTATCAGTTCCAGGAAACAACGTGTTGTTGCTTCCACGTCGGCAGTAGCGTTGTGCGCTTCTGAAAATGGAACTCCAAAAAGATACTGATGTAATTCAGTCAGGGTTGGTAATTTAAATTTTCCGCCGCGACCACCAGGCAATTTTAAAAGAGATGCTGTAACTTCTGTACAAGTATCCAGAATCGGCATTGAACTCATTGTTGATTGAATTCTCAATCTGTGAAATTCGCAACCCATAATATTGACATCAAAGCCAACATTTTGTCCGATTATAAATTTAGATTTTGATAAGGCGATATTGAATTTTTCCAGAACTTCCCTCAGTTCTATTCCCTGCGTTTCGGCTAATTCAGTCGAAATTCCGTGAATCCTTTCGGCATCAAAAGGAATATTAAAACCTTCGGGTTTTACTAAATAATCCTGATGTTCAATAAGATTTCCCAACTCGTCATGCAATTGCCAGGCAATCTGAATGCATCTTGGCCAATTGTCAGTATCTGTAATTGGCGCTGACCAATTTCTTGGTAAACCAGTTGTTTCGGTATCGAAAATTAAATACATCTGTGGAAAATTTCAAAAATTAAATCCCAAATTCCAATAAAAAACAAACGATTTACATTGAAATATTGAAGTATTCAAAAATACATTTTCGTAGTTAAGAAATCAATTTTAGTTATCAACAAAAAATAAAAAAGCCACCTCAATTGAGATGGCTCTTACTATTTATTCCAGAATGTAACTAGTATCTTCCTCTGTCTCCACCACCGCGAGAATTACCTCCGCCTCCGTAACCACCACCGCCTGAACGGTTGTTGCTAAAAGATTTTCTTTCTCCTTCCGGTTTTGGCTCCGATTTGTTAACTACAATCGTACGCCCTTCTACTGTTGCACCGTTTAATTCGTCGATAGCTTTTTGAGCTTCTTCATCATTAGACATTTCAACAAAACCAAATCCTTTACTTCTTCCAGTAAATTTATCAGTAATAATTTTAACAGAGTCAACTGTTCCATAAGCCTCAAAAGACTCTCTTAAATCTGCTTCGTCAATACTGAACGGAAGACTTCCAACAAAAATATTCATATAATTTATTTAAAATTCGAATACAAATGTAAGTTTAAAAAAAATGTAAACTGTTATTAATTTGCACTTTATTATTTAATTAACAAAAAAGGCGTTACAAAGTTCTAGCTTAGAACAAAAAAAATCCTTAAGCCCAAAGGGCTTCTTCCTCTTAATATCAAATGAAGATGGTATTAGCTAATTTCTATTCAAAAATTAGATCGAAGGGAAAATCGGGATTTTATAAAACTCTCCATATTGAAAGTTCAAGATTGGCCCACCAAAAGGACTTCCGTTAGAATTCGCAGCGTTAAATTTGAATGTACCTGATATGGTAAAGTTTTCCTGGTCATATTCGGTGATTTTTATTTCACCATTACTGTTTTGAACGTTGGTAACCCTA
>JAYURX010000415.1:0-2979 GCA_043755965.1 Flavobacterium sp.
GCCGCCTTCAACACAGACCACATGATTTTCATCAAAAGCTTCTCCTATTATTTTAGCGACAATTCTGGATGTGTTTGGCGTTAATTCAGAAGGTTTAACCACAACCTGGTTTCCTGCTGCAACCGCTGCAATTAAAGGGCATAAAACTAATTGATATGGATAATTCCACGGGGCAATGATTAATACTTTTCCGTAGGGTTCTTTATAGATATAATCCGTTGAAGGGAAATTTAAAAGAGAAGGCAAAACCAGTTGCGGCTTTGCCCATTTATGTATGTTTTTAATCGTGTGATTAAGTTCTGAAACGATATAAGCAGTTTCACTTAAAACGGCTTCAAAAGCCGGTTTTTTGATATCATCATAGAGTGCTTGGATAATTTCCTTTTCGTGTAACTGAACAGAATTCAACAGCTTTATCAGTGATTGTTTTCGGTAACTTATATCGGTTTTAAAATTCATAACTTGTAGAAATGGTTCAGCAAGTTACATTTTTTTTAACCACCAAAATTAAATTTTATTTTTATAAAAATGCCCAACGGAATCCAGTGTAAATATCGGCTTGTTTGCTATCGCTAAGTAGTGCTGTTACGATAGAACCAGAGCCAAGGTAGAAACCTCTGAATCGGAATCCGATGCCGACATTCGTTCCTGAAACTTCATTGTTGTTGATTGGTAAAAAAGCTTCAAAAAAACCTATGTTAAATCGAGGCGTGATAGTAAAAGTATTGACTGAAGTAATTTGATCGTTTCCGTCATCATCCTGAAGTTTTTGTTGTAAAAACCCTGAAACATAGATTTTTGGTATAATTTTAAAATCAGCATATAAATTAATCATGGCTGGTAATTTTACTTTAAAATCTTTTTGCCCTGATATTTGAGTTAAATAGCCGTTGTCTATTAGTATTTGCTCCACTTCTCTTAAATTTTCTACATTATCAAATTGACTCAAATCCAATGGGTCAGAACTTGGAATATTCAAGGTGTAATTGGTCGATTGATTATTGCTGTCTTTCAACGTCATGCTGCCCATATTTTTCAAAGCTAAACCACCTTTGATTTTATATCCTTTACTTCCGTCTTTCCATTGGTAATTAAAACCGATGTCTACTGCAGTACCGTTTAAACCACCAAAAACAGATTTTCCATAATCACTGAAATTCGTAAAACTATCTGCCAAATTACCTGAATAGGCAATATTCAAAGTTGCCGGGGAGTTTGTTGTCAGGTAAGCACCAGCTACGTTTTCAGTAATTTGTCCGTTTAGATTTTTCAAACCAAAATTAGAGTATGAACCCGGAAATAAAAATTTTAATGTAATACCGCCACTAAAACTGTGCTTGTCATTTTCAAATAAAATTCTCGCGGCAGACAGTCCGACTTCTCCATAGGCAACTCCGTTTAAACGCTGATTATTACTACTGTTGAGCAATGTAGAGTTGAGTATCAAATTATCATTGGCAATAGCATCCCCAATAGCAGGATCAACATCAATAATATTAAAATTTGCATGTGCTTTGGTGGTAATACCGAATCCCCATTTCATCCATCTCATGGCAAAACCAGGGCCTAATATCTGAGCGTCAAAACGCATGTCTACAGGTTCTGTTCCCTGAAAAAGCAAATCTTCAAAATTGGCATCGGAGTTGATATCGCTGAAACCAATTTTGTTATTGGCTACATTAAAACTCAATCCGTAAATATTGACTTCAAATCTTTTAGAAAGATTGGAAAACTCCGCAGGGTTTTCGGTTCCGTTTAAAATTCCGACGCGATTGGAAGTGCTAATTCCGGAGAAATGGTCTTGTGCAAAAGCGCTAAGACCAAGCAGCAAAGTGAGGCTTAAAATTATTCTTTTCATAGCTAGTGTTTTTACGTTAGGGTTATATATAAACGTAAAAATACACTTTTTAGTATTAAATGGAACTCCAAATGGCATCTTTTGGAGTCGGTGCTATTATTTCTAAAGGCTCTTTTGAGACAGGATGAATAAAAACTAACTTTCTGGCATGAAGATGAATCCCACCATCGGGATTACTTCGGTCGAAGCCATATTTTAAATCGCCTTTTATCGGACAGCCAATAGCAGCCAGTTGCGCTCTGATTTGATGATGCCTGCCAGTATGTAGATTGATTTCAAGCGCAAAATAATTGTCTAATGTTTTGATGATTTTATAATCCAGACCGGCTTTTTTGCTTTCGGGAACTTCTTTTATATGTGCTTTGGAAGTATTGTTTTTTTCATTTCTTTTCAAATAATGAACTAAAGTATCTTGCTCTTTCTCCGGTTTGTTTTTCACAATTGCCCAATAGGTTTTTTGTGTTTCCCGATTGGCAAATAATTCATTCAATCGTGTTAATGCTTTGGATGTTCGGGCAAAAACTACAATTCCGGTTGTTGGTCTATCTAATCTGTGAACCACGCCAAGAAAAACTTCTCCTGGTTTTTGGTATTTTTCTTTAATATATTCTTTAACCACTTCAGACAAAGGTTTGTCTCCCGTTTTATCGCCTTGCACAATATCACCAACACGTTTATTGATCACTATAATGTGATTGTCTTCGTGAAGAATCTGGAGGTTGTCTTTATTTGAGACTATCTTAGACATCTTAGATTGTTAGATTTTTAGATTTAAACGAAATCGTGAAATCATTTTAATAATTTCGTTTAGTTCAATAAGTAATTCATCTAACTCATCTAACTCATCAGTTTTGATAAAATTCAAATCCAAAGCAATTAAAAGTTGGGTTTCAATTTCGTAGGCAGATCCAATGGCTATTTCTAAAAATCTTGAAAAATCTTTATTTGAAATTCGTGATGAACCTTCAGCAATATTAGAAGGGATAGATACAGAAGCTCTTCTCAACTGATTTGTCAGTCCAAACTTCTCATCATTAGGAAATTTTGAAGTTATTGCATAAATCTGGGAACAAAATAATCTGCTTCTCTTCCAAATTTCCAATTCTTTAAATTGATGCATA
>JAYURX010000416.1:0-2969 GCA_043755965.1 Flavobacterium sp.
TGCCCAACTTGAGCTGGCAAATGAGTTTTATGCTGCCATCGAAGAAAAACTTGGAGCCCAGTTCGATTTTAAGATTCCTATTTATAGAAAGTTCTTTTCTGTAGAAGAACAAAACAATTGGTTTGCTGCTTCGGATAAACCCAATTTAGCACCGTTTCTTTCTACGGATATCGTTCACAAAAAATATAGTGGTATTGATGCACCCTTTGGATACGGAGAAGTTTTGCAAACCGGCTATGTGGATACGATTGCTCTGCTTACAAATTACCACGACTATTTAAAAAGTTTAGCTCTGTTTGTTTCATCCACTTTTGATTATGCAGCGTTACAGCTATTCGATGACCATATCGAATATCAAAATATAAAAGCCAAACACGTTGTCTTCGCAGAAGGATTTGGAATGCATTCTAATCCGTTTTTTAATCATTTACCGCTTGATGGAACTAAAGGGGAATTATTTATCATCAGAGCCGCTGATTTAGATTTAGATGTCATTATAAATACCAGCGTTTTTATTTTGCCCTTGGGCAATAACCTCTATAAAGTGGGCGCAACCTATAATTGGGAAGACAAAACAAACACGCCAACTCCCGAAGGCAAACAGGAACTTATTGATAGAATAGAGGAAATCCTGACTTGCGATTTTGAAATTGTTGAACATTTTGCGGGAGTACGGCCGACAGTCAAAGACAGAAAACCGTTGTTGGGTACACATCCAAAACACGCAAACCTTCATATTTTAAATGGTCTGGGAACCCGAGGTGTGATGCTGGCACCAACGTTGGCTAAGGATTTATACGACCTTATTGAAAATGGAACCCCATTGGAAAAGACAATGGATATAAAAAGATATCCTATTTCTTAGCAGCGTCTTTATCAAAACTCACAAACATATTGATGTAAATATTTCGCGCTAATCTAGCCGTTACCGGCATTGTAACGATAAGCGCAACAATTATAGCAATAAAGGATTGATTCAATTCTAATCCGAAATAAACTTTGGAAAGTAGAAATGCCACAACCCCAATAACAACGGTCAATCCATAGCTGACATACATCGCGCCATAAAAAAAGGATGGCTCCAGTTGATAGTGCAATCCGCAATGGCTGCAATGGTCATGCATTTCGTAAAGTTTGGTCAGGTTATACGGATTTCTGTCTACATACATTCTTTCTTCCTGGCATTTTGGACAAGTTCCTGTTAAAATGCTATTTAGTTTGGATCCTTTTTTTAACATTTGCAAAAATTTTCTACAAAGGTAATTCCAAGGGAAAGTTTCCATACTAATATACTATTCTTTTTCTCTATGTTAAATATCCATAACTTATCAGTTTCTTTTGGTGGCACGTATCTTTTTGAAGAGGTAACTTTTCGATTAGGCTCTGGAGACAGGGTAGGACTGGTCGGAAAAAACGGTGCGGGTAAATCCACTATGCTTAAGATTCTTGCCGGCGATTTCAAACCCGATTCAGGCCAGATTGCAACCGAGAAGGAAGTGAAGATGGGCTTTCTTCGTCAGGATATTGATTTTGAGCATGGAAGAACGGTACTTGAAGAAGCCTATGAAGCGTTTATTGAAATAAAGGCAATTGAAAAAAAGCTGGAAAGCATCAATCACCAATTGGTATCAAGAACAGATTATGAGAGCGAGGCGTATAGCCAAATCATTGAGGATTTATCCGATTACACGCATCGTTTTGAGTTGCTTGGCGGATACAACTATGTTGGTGATACCGAGAAAATACTATTGGGTTTAGGTTTTAAAAGAGAGGATTTCAACAACCCGACGGATACTTTTTCCGGTGGCTGGAGAATGCGTATTGAGTTGGCCAAATTATTATTGCAGTCCAATGATATTTTATTGCTCGATGAGCCAACGAATCACTTGGATATTGAGAGTATCATTTGGCTCGAAGGGTTTCTGCGAAACTTTCCGGGCGTTGTAGTGATTGTCTCCCACGATAAAATGTTTTTGGATAATGTAACCAATCGTACGATTGAAATCTCTTTGGGCAAAGCCTATGATTACAATAAACCTTATTCACAATATTTAGTTTTACGTGAAGAAATCCGCGAAAAGCAATTGGCTACCCAAAAAAATCAAGCCAAGAAAATAGAGGAAACAGAAAAGTTAATCGAAAAGTTCAGGGCTAAGGCTTCAAAAGCATCAATGGCACAATCGCTTATCAAGAAATTGGATAAGGTGGAACGTATCGAAGTCGATGAAGATGATACTTCGGTAATGAATATTTCCTTTCCTGTATCACAAGTTCCTGGACGAGTTGTTATTGAAGCAGAGCATGTAACCAAAGCCTATGGCGATAAAACAATCTTAAAGGATATTTCACTTTTAGTAGAACGCGGCAGCAAAATTGCTTTTGTCGGTCAGAACGGACAAGGGAAGTCAACCTTTATGAAAGCCATCGTAAATGAATTCAAATTTCAAGGTTCGATAAAATTGGGACACAATGTGCAGTTGGGTTATTTTGCACAAAATCAGGCAGAATATTTAGATGGAGAAATTACCTTGTTGGAAACCATGACGAATGCCGCTACCGATACGAATCGTTCGAAGGTGCGTGACATGTTGGGTTCATTTTTGTTCCGTGGTGATGACGTTGAGAAAAAAGTAAAAGTACTTTCCGGTGGCGAACGCAATCGTTTGGCCTTATGTAAATTATTGCTGCAGCCAATCAATGTGTTAGTGATGGACGAACCCACGAATCACTTGGATATCAAAT
Organism: Flavobacterium sp.; assembly: GCA_043755965.1. GTDB lineage: Bacteria > Bacteroidota > Bacteroidia > Flavobacteriales > Flavobacteriaceae > Flavobacterium. The sequence goes on from JAYURX010000416.1 coordinate 2,743, forward strand.
CCAAAAATGTGTTGAAAGCTTCTTTAAAAAAATATGAAGGAACTTTGTTGTTAGTTTCTCACGACAGGGATTTTCTTCAGGGAATGTCGAATATTGTTTATGAATTCAAGGACCAAAAGATCAAGGAATATTTAGGCGACATCAATTATTTCCTGGAGCAGCGCAATATGGAAAACATGCGCGAAGTGGAGAAAAAGGATATTGCCAAAAAAGAAGCGCCAAAAGAA
>JAYURX010000417.1:0-6933 GCA_043755965.1 Flavobacterium sp.
TATATCCTGTGAAAGAATTGGCATAACGCAATTGAAGCAATATAATTTCCTTTACGCCTTTTGGTCCATACACATGCAAATCGGTTTGGCGGTTAAGCAACATAAAAGTTGAAATCAAACCGACTAATCCATAAAAATGATCTCCGTGCAAATGCGAAATAAAAATATGATTGATTTTGGAAAACTTGAGTTTGTTTTTACGCAGCTGCACCTGAGTTCCTTCACCACAATCAATCAGAAACATGCGGTTTCTAATTTCCAGGACTTGTGACGTTGGATTAGTTATGGTTCGTGGAGTTGCTGCATAACAGCCTAGAATGGTTAATTTCATTATGTGTGTGGAGAGTTTTTAAAAACTAAAATCCTAAATCGCGTTCAATCTCTTCCATTTCTATGATATCATGCGCTTCTAAAATAGTTGGAACAAGAGTAATGTTTTTTGGAACAGCATTAAAATTTACGCTATTGGCCACTAACACTAACGACTTCTTTGCATTGTTATGAGTTTTGATTAAATCAGAAAAAAGCTTTATATCATCCATTGTCAAAGTTTTATCAGGAGATAAATCAACTATGATGTTTTGCGATTTAAAACTATTGTACTCGTTTTTTAACTTTTGATAAAACTCAGCAGTGTTGCCTTGAGTATTTCTTATAGTGGTAGTATGCCCTTTTTGTTCTACTTTCATTTGAAACGCGAATATTATATTATGATGCTAATTTACTAAGATTTTGTCACTATTCATTGATTTGTTGTTAGGATAATCATTTGGATGATGCAGTTCATGGAAAATAATGGTTTTTCATCGGTGAAATGCCTCTTTTTTTAACATTTCATAGACGAACTGCACAAAAAAAACGCCGAAAACCCTTGAATTCATTGATTTTGTCGTTTAAACGAGTTTTGAGGTTAGTTATCGAAAATATTTTCAGTCTGGGAACTGTTGCAGTAGTTTTGGTGAAGAAATAATAAAGAAACCAAATTATGACAACAACTAATAACACAATGACTCAAGGAAATGTAACAAACGTTAGATTATTTGTTTTATTCGTTTTATTAATGTTATCTACAACTGGAGTAATTGCTCAATCAAACACTACTGGTGTTGTTTCAAATACTTCAACTGAAATTTCTGTTTCTCAAGAAGTGAAAATGGTTATCACTACTGATAAAGCTGTTGCTTCTACTACAATGGAATTCGCAGTTTGGTTTATGGGTTCTAAAAAAACTACAAACGATAAATCAAACGGAACATTCAGCAAAAAACAATTAATCAACTCTGGCATCAATACAAACAGTGTATTAATTAGATCTTTTTTGAAAAAAGTTAGTACGCAAGGAAACGGAATCGCATAATAATTTTTTTAATTCATTTTGGTTAGTTTAGGAAATTAAAAAGTCCCGATTTAAATCGGGACTTTTTGCATTTATCAATTTTAGTAATTTAACGAATTAGTTTTTAGCTTTTAATGCTTTATACTTATCAGTCATTTCAAGGGCGTTATAAACGCTCAATAAAGTTTTTTTTGCCGCTTCGTCACTTCCTTTTAGTTCAACCGCCTTTTCAAGATATGGAAGGACTGATCTAAAATTCTTATCTCTTTCAGCCTTAATAACTTCATAGCGTTTGTTATCTTTTTCTGAAGTTCCCAATTTGTTCATTTCCATCACTAATTTTTCATCAGCTCTCAACTTCAATTCAGATATATTTAAAAGGGCATTGAAATAATTTGCGTCAAGTGCTAAAGCTTTTTTATAATAGGTCTCAGCCTCTTCAAGTTTGTTAGCATTTGCGCTGATTACACCTAAGTTATAAACTAAATCCACATTATTTGGTTCTTTTGCTAACGCTTCGTTTACCAACCGTGTGTAAGTACCGTAATCATTCACCTTTAAATATAAATCTGCTTCTGTTAAAATTAGGGAAACATCATCTGGGCTAGTTTTTCTGGCTTCTGCTACAGCAGCTTTAGCTTCATCAACTTTACCGGCTTCCACTAAAATAAGCGCGATGTTTTTATAAATTTCTCCTCTTTTGGATTCTAATTTTTCATCTCTGGGTTTTTCATGTGTTCCCGTTTTTAAAAATAAGTCTCTTTCTGATTTAGAAGAGAATGTTTCTTCTTTCTTACTGGTTTTATTGGTTGCCCAATATACAGTTCCTTCACCACTATAATTGAGTGCTTTTAATTCCTTGTAATAATTCAATGCCTTTTCATAATCTTTAGCCCCTGTAGCATAGTAGGCGGCATAATACAATTTGTCCTGGTCTTTTTTATCTAATTTATAAATCGCATAAAGAACATCTCCGGCTTCTTTATATTTTTTTGCGTCACCAAGTCCTATAGCCACACTTAAAAGGTTAGGTTTTAAAAAAGCAACATCTTGGGCAATATCATCACTAAACACTTTTTTTCCTGTTTTCTTTTCATATTCTAAAGTGGCACTCGCGACATCCGCATATTCAGAAATAGCTGATGGATTTAAAAATTTAGCCAATTGAGCCGGACTTGGAATGGGTCCTAACAATGCCATTTCAATACCAGCAGTATTTGCTTTATAAAAATTATAATACACTTTATCTTCTTCTGAAGTTGCCAGACTAGATAATTTATCTAAGTTAGCTTTATACTCAACTAAATCATTTGCAGAAGGAGTATCCTTATCATAAATCTTTTTCAATTTTTTTAACTCATCTTTTTGTGCAAAGGACGAAACAGAAACTAGTAATGCCGAAGCTAGTACAATGTGTTTTATTTTTCTCATGATTTTATTGTTAAAAATTTGTAAATAAAATCACCAATTAAAATATTAATTGGTGATTTGTAATTTTATTCATCGTCTTCAGAATCGTCTTCGGAATCGTCATCTTCAATGATGTCGTCATCCTCGTCTTCGTCGTCCTCCACCGAACCATCATCTTCAAGAACTTCTAAAACCGGTTTCACTCTTTCGATCGCTTCGGTTTCGATTACATTTCCATCTTCATCAACTTCCGGCTCTGAAACATCGTCTTTCATTACTTTGGTTACCGCTGCAATGGAGTCGTTTCCTTTAATATTAATAAGTTTTACACCTTGCGTTGCTCTACCCATTACGCGTAAATCTTCTACTGCCATTCTGATGGTTAATCCTGATTTATTAATAATCATCAAATCATCAGCATCTGTAACCGAATTAATCGAAATTAGTTTTCCTGTTTTCTCCGTGATGTTCAATGTTTTTACACCTTTTCCACCACGGTTTGTAATTCTGTATTCATCAAGCGAAGAACGTTTTCCGTAACCGTTTTCAGCGACTACAAGAATTTCACTTTCCATGTCGTTAACAGTAACCATGCCAATTACTTCATCTGTTTCGTCTTTCAGCGTAATACCACGAACTCCAGAAGCTGTTCTTCCCATTGGACGCGTTTTGGTTTCTTCAAAACGAACTAATTTACCTGACTTAACCGCCAAGATAATCTGGCTTTCACCATTTGTTAATTGAGCACCTAATAATTCATCATTCTCTTTAATAGTGATGGCTGCGACTCCGTTAACCCTTGGTTTAGAATATTTGTCCAAAGATGTTTTCTTAACCTGCCCTTTTTTGGTCACCATGATTAAGTTATGGCTAGTAGTATATTCTTTATCTTTTAAATCCTGAGTACAGATAAATGCTTTCACCTTATCATCAGATTCAATATTTATAAGATTTTGCAATGCTCTTCCTTTTGCCGTTTTGCTTCCTTCCGGAATTTCATACACACGCATCCAGAAACATTTCCCTTTTTGCGTAAAAAACATCATATATTGATGGTTTGTGGCAACATACATATGCTCTAAGAAATCCTGATCTCTTGTACCGGCACTTTTTTGTCCCACTCCACCTCTATTCTGCGTTTTGTATTCGGTAAGGTTGGTACGTTTAATATAACCTGCGTGCGAAATTGTAATCACTACATTTTCATCAGCAATCAAATCTTCAATACTTACATCACCCCCGGAATACTCAATAAGCGAACGACGGGCGTCACCATATTTATCCCTGATTTCAATTAGCTCTTCCTTAATCAATTCCATTCTCAATTCCTTGCTTGCAAGCAAGTCTTTCAAGCGTTGAATTAATTTCATTATTTCTTCATATTCAGCTCTTAACTTGTCCTGTTCCAGACCTGTTAACTGACGTAAACGCATCTCAACGATAGCACGTGCCTGAATATCTGATAAGCTAAATCTTTCGATCAATTTAGCTCTGGCTTCATCTCCGTCTTTTGAAGAACGAATCAATGCAATTACTTCGTCGATATTATCTGAAGCAATTATTAATCCTTCTAATATGTGCGCTCTTTCTTCTGCTTTGCGCAATTCGAATTGAGTTCTTCTGATTACAACATCATGACGATGCTCAACAAAATAGTGAATCAAATCTTTTACGTTCAGCATTTGCGGTCTTCCTTTTACCAACGCAATATTATTGACACTAAAAGAAGACTGCAGTTGTGTAAACTTATATAAGGTATTCAATACGACGTTTGGAACCGCATCACGTTTCAATTCATAAACGATACGCATTCCCGTTCTATCCGATTCGTCGCGGATATTTGAAATACCTTCAATCTTTTTATCGTTAATCAGATCGGCAGTTTTCTTAATCATTTCTGCCTTGTTAACCTGATACGGAATTTCAGAAACAATGATAGCTTCTCTTCCGTTTGATTCTTCAAAACTTATTTTGGCACGAATAACGATTCTTCCTCTTCCTGTTTTGAAAGCTTCACGAACACCTTCCATTCCGTAAATTGTTCCTCCGGTTGGAAAATCCGGTGCTTTGATATGTGTAATTAATTCGTCAATTTCAATATCGTTGTTATCAATGTAAGCCAATGTTCCATCGATAACTTCTGTTAGGTTATGTGGCGCCATATTGGTAGCCATACCAACTGCAATTCCCGATGCTCCGTTAATTAACAAATTTGGAACACGCGTTGGCATAACTGTCGGTTCATATAACGTATCGTCAAAGTTTAATTGAAAATCGACTGTTTCTTTGTCTATATCTGCCATAATGTCTTCCGACATTTTTTTCATTCTGGCTTCAGTGTAACGCATCGCGGCCGGGCTATCACCATCAACAGAACCAAAGTTACCCTGGCCATCAACTAATAAATAACGTAAGCTCCATTCTTGTGCCATACGAACCATGGCATCGTAAACCGAAGTATCTCCGTGAGGGTGATACTTTCCTAAAACTTCTCCAACAATTCTTGCGGATTTTTTATGAGCTCTATTAGAGAAAACCCCTAAATCATACATTCCGTATAACACTCTTCGGTGCACTGGCTTTAGACCGTCGCGCACGTCTGGCAATGCTCTTGAGACAATACCCGACATCGAATAATCGATGTAAGCTGATTTCATTTCATCTTCGATGTTAATCGGAATTAACCTTTCTCCGTCAGACATATTTTATAAATTATTTAATAAAAATTACTTCAAATTCAAAACGTGCTAATATAGAATATTTAAAAATTTTAGCGTCTATTTTTGCTCACAAATTTCAATGATTTATTAACAAAATAGGTGTTGTTTTTGGTTAATAAATTACTTGTACACCTACTTTTATTATTGGCTTTTTTTTTGTCAATTAGCTGACAGTACATTTAGTGGGAATGATTTTTGTTAGAACGTTTCTTAATAACTAAATTTACATTACCAATTATATATTTATGGATGATAATTTTTCACCTAGAGTTAAAGACGTGATTACGTACAGCAAAGAAGAAGCTTTGCGTTTAGGTCATGATTTTATTGGGACAGAGCATTTGATGCTTGGTATTTTAAGGGACGGAAATGGTAAAGCAATTACTATTCTCAATAATCTTTCTATTGATTTGGAACATTTGCGAAAGAAGGTTGAAGTTCTCAGCCCGGCAAATCCAAATGTGGAAATCAGTAATGAAAAGAAAAATCTACACTTGACTCGTCAAGCGGAACGTGCATTGAAAACTACTTTTCTGGAAGCTAAAGTGTTTCAAAGTACGTCTATTAGTACGGCACATTTATTATTGTGTATCTTAAGAAATGAGAATGATCCAACAACCAAATTACTGCATCGTCTGAAAATTGACTATAACGTAGTTAAAGAACAGTATTTAAATATGACACCAAGCGAAGAAGATTTTAATGATAATTTGCCAACAAACGAATCGTATAATGAAGACTCAGGACAAGATGACAGTTTGAAAGAAGGCAATTTTAACAATCCGGCGAATAAGACTAATAAAAAATCTAAAACTCCAGTTTTGGATAATTTTGGTCGTGATTTAACCGAGATGGCTGAAGAAGGAAAACTCGATCCGGTAGTTGGTCGTGAAAAAGAGATTGAAAGAGTTTCTCAAATCCTTAGCAGAAGAAAGAAAAATAATCCGTTATTGATTGGTGAACCTGGTGTTGGTAAATCTGCCATTGCCGAAGGTTTAGCCTTGCGGATTATTCAAAAGAAAGTATCCCGAATTTTGTTTAACAAAAGAGTTGTGACCTTAGATTTAGCGTCTTTAGTTGCCGGAACAAAATATCGTGGCCAGTTCGAAGAAAGAATGAAAGCGGTGATGAACGAATTAGAAAAGAATGATGACATTATTCTTTTTATTGATGAAATTCATACTATTGTCGGTGCTGGTGGCGCAACAGGCTCGCTTGATGCTTCCAATATGTTTAAACCAGCTTTAGCAAGAGGAGAAATACAATGTATTGGAGCCACTACGCTTGATGAATACAGACAATATATCGAGAAAGATGGTGCATTGGAAAGACGTTTCCAAAAAGTAATCGTAGAACCAACATCGGTTGAAGAAACCATTACGATTTTGAATAACATCAAAAACAAATACGAAGATCACCATAGCGTAACCTATACAGACGAAGCGATTGAAGCCTGCGTTAAATTGA
>JAYURX010000418.1:0-17185 GCA_043755965.1 Flavobacterium sp.
GAAGCTACAAATAAAGCATTAGCCAAAGCCGGTTTAACCTTAGACCAAATCGACATTATCGAATTGAATGAAGCATTTGCCGCACAGGCTTTAGCGTGCACACGTGCTTGGGGAATTGCAGATAACGACCCAAGGTTAAATCCAAATGGTGGTTCAATTGCAATCGGACATCCATTGGGCGTTACCGGTGCCCGAATCACGTATTCTGCCGCTTTAGAGTTGCAACTCACAGGAAAGCGTTACGCATTAATTACAATGTGCATAGGAGTAGGACAAGGCTATGCCGCCATTATAGAAAGCTGTGCTGAATATCCTCTAGCTTCAGCTAGAGGATAAAAAAAGAGATTATGAGCAAAATACAAAATTACATCTTAGGAAATTGGACATCAGGCGCCGGAGAAGGAGTTCCTTTAATCGATTCGGTAACCGGAGAAATTGTAGGTCATGCTTCCACCGAAGGCTTAGACTTTGGTGAAATTCTCCATTATGGAAGAACAAAAGGCGGCGAAAAACTCCGCAAAATGACCTTTCAGGAGCGCGGGAATATGATCAAAAGTTTGGCGCTCTATTTAACCAAACGCAAAGAACAATTCTACGAAATCAGTTATAGAACGGGAGCCACACGCGTGGACAGTTGGATTGATATCGAAGGAGGTTTCGGAAACTTATTTGCTAATGCATCCTTGCGTAAATTATTCCCCAACCAACCGTATCATGTAGAAGGCGATCCAATTGATTTGTCAAAAGGCGGACGTTTTATGGCGCATCATATTTTGGTGCCAAAACGGGGTGTAGCCGTGCATATCAATGCTTTCAACTTCCCGATTTGGGGAATGCTCGAAAAATGTGCTGTAAACTGGATGGCCGGAATGCCCGCCGTGGTTAAACCCGCTACATCAACCTCTTATTTGACAGAAGCAGTAGTTAGAGAAATCATAGCATCCAATATTTTACCCGAAGGCGCATTACAATTGATTTGCGGTTCAGCCAATACACTTTTAGATACTGTCGAAAGCCAGGACGTAGTTACGTTTACCGGTTCAGCCACGACAGGAAGAATGTTAAAAGCTCATCCAAGAATCATCCACGAATCAGTACCATTCAATATGGAAGCAGACTCGTTAAATGCATCTATTTTAGGGGAAGACGCGGTTCCGGGAACTCCGGAATTTGATTTGTTCATTAATCAGGCACGGAGCGAAATCACCGTGAAGTGTGGTCAAAAATGTACCGCCATCCGTCGTATGATTGTACCGGAAAACTTGATGGAAGATGTTCAGAATGCCCTTGGAAAAGCATTAGACAAAGTAACCATTGGTGACCCACGTTTGAAAGAGGTCCGCATGGGCGCTTTGGTCAGTAAAGACCAAGTGGAAGAAGTAAAAAACCGGGTAAGCGAAATCACAAAAACAGCATCCATTGTTTATGGCGATTTCGATAAGCTAAACTTAGTCGGTGCGAATGGCAAAGGAGCCTTCATTAGCCCAATGTTATTACGGGAAGACAATCCGTTCAAAAATATTGCGGCGCACGAAACAGAAGCTTTTGGCCCAGTGGCGACGATTATGCCCTATAAAAACTTAGGCGAAGCTATCGAATTAGCCAAACTGGGAAAAGGCTCACTAGTGTCTTCTATCGTAACCAATTCAGATGAAATTGCTAAAGAGTACGTCATAAACGCTGCTACGCATCACGGAAGAATTTTGGTGTTGAATAGAGAAAACGCGAAACAAAGTACGGGTCACGGTTCGCCCTTGCCGCTATTGGTTCACGGTGGTCCGGGTCGTGCCGGAGGCGGAGAAGAAATGGGAGGCGTTCGCGGAATCAAACATTATATGCAGCGCTGTGCCATACAAGGTTCGCCAACTACATTAACGGAAATCACTGGCATTTACCAAGCAAATTCCAAATACAAGGAAGCCGCCCAGCATCCGTTCCAATACCATTGGGAGGACATTCAACCGGGTATGTCTTTAAAAACACACAAGCGTACCATCACGGATACCGACATAATCAATTTTGCCAATCTGACGTGGGATCATTTTTACGCGCATACCGATATTACCTCGCTTGACGGAAGTATTTTTGAGAAAAGAACGGCTCACGGTTATTTCATTTTGGCCGCCGCTGCCGGATTATTTGTGCATCCTAATAAAGGACCGGTTGCTGCTAATTATGGTTTGGAAGAGTGCCGTTTTTTACGCCCGTTATACCACAATGATACTGTTTATGTACGTTTAACCTGCAAGCAAAAAATCGAAAGAGATGTTGCTTCTGCTGAGCACCCAAGCGGCATTGTGAAATGGTTTGTTGAGGTTTTTGATGCCGAAGACGAATTGGTAGCAGTAGCCACTATTTTGACAATGGTGCAGAAAAAACAAGAAGTGTTTGTCGAAATTACCGATGAAAAAATTCAGGAGTGTTTGAATAAACTAACCGAAAACACGAAACCAAGTTGGGGCAAAATGCTGTCACCGCAACACATGATTGAACATTTGGAATACGGTTACCGTATAGCCTCCGGAGAAATTCAGGATTTTGATATTGCCACTCCTGAAAAAATTCTGGAAAAAGTCCACAATACGTTGTACGATTACACCAAAATGCCACAGGATTTTGAATTTCCTTTAGCCGAAAAATCAAAAATCAATGAAATAAAGCATCCGGATTTAAATACAGCCAAAGAAAAAATGTTGGAAGCTCGAGCGCAATATCTGGGATATCACAAACAATGCCCGGAAAGCAAATTAAAAAACGCCGTTTTCGGAGAAATGAACCGCTATGAATGGTATTTACTGGAAAGAAAACATCTGAACCATCATTTTGAGCAATTCGGAGTTCTATAAAAAACAGTCATTATTGCAAGAATCAATATTCGTGCATTCGTGGCAAAATAAAAAATATGACAGAAGCATACGTTAAACATAGCATTGAGAACAACATCAGCACAATCGAGTTTTTCCATCCGGAACAAAATTCGCTTCCGGGAAGTTTACTTTCACAATTGGCTGAAACCATTACCACTATGGGCAACCATGCCGAGGTAAAAGTAATTATCCTGAAAAGCGGCGGTGACCGTACGTTTTGCGCCGGAGCCAGTTTTAAGGAATTAATGGCCATCAACGATGCGGCTACCGGAGAAGTATTTTTCTCAGGCTTTGCCAATGTGATTAACGCCATGAGAAAATGCCCAAAATTCATTATCGGGCGCATTCAGGGAAAAACCGTTGGAGGTGGAGTAGGAATCGCTGCTTCGACTGATTATTGCATGGCAACACAATTTGCCGCTATTAAGTTGAGTGAATTGAATGTCGGCATCGGACCATTTGTGGTTTCTCCGGCTATCGAAAGAAAAATGGGCGTTTCTGCCATGTCGCAAATTGCCATCGATGCCAATACGTTTTATGAAGCATCCTGGGCAAGGGAAAAAGGATTGTACGCAAGTGTATACGAAAGTATTGAAGCAATGGATACTGTGGTAGCCGCTTTTGCCAAACATTTATGTAGCTATAATCCGGAAGCCATGTCGGAAATGAAAAAGAAATTCTGGCGCGGAACTGATGATTGGGACAATTTATTAGCCGAAAGAGCTGCCATAAGCGGAAGATTAGTATTGTCTGATTTTACTAAAGAAACATTGAAGAAGTTTAAATAAAGAGAATAGAAAATAGAGAAAAGAATATAGACAAAAATTAGAAGTCTATTCTCTATATTCTATATTCTATTTTCTAAAAGAGAAAAAATGATATACGAATTCAAAGGATATATCCCTGTCATACACGAAAGTAGTTTTATCCATCCGCAGGCTGCGGTGACTGGAAATGTGATTATTGGGAAAAACGTTTACGTTGGTCCCGGTGCTGCTATTCGAGGCGATTGGGGCGAAATTATTATTGAAGACGGTTGTAACGTTCAGGAAAACTGCACCATTCACATGTTTCCGGGAAAGACAATGGTTTTAAAAGCAGGCGCACATATTGGTCACGGAGCGATTATACACGGTGCGAATATCGGTGCGAATTGTCTTGTTGGAATGAACGCGGTGATTATGGATGATGTCAATTTGGGAGACGAATGCATCATCGGCGCGCTGAGTTTTATAAAAGCCGGAATGGAAATTCCGAACCGAAAAATGGTGGTTGGAAATCCAGCCGTGATTATCAAAGACGTTTCTGATGATATGATTGACTGGAAAACTAAAGGAACCGCTTTGTATCAACAATTGCCGAAAGAATGTTACGAAACATTGAAAGCTGTAGAGCCATTACGGGAAATTCCAGCCAATCGCCCAACACAGGAAGCGTTTTACAAAACATTAGAAGAATTTAGAAAAAAATAAAATGCCGATAATTGAATTTAAAATGCCCAAGATGGGCGAGAGTATTTCTGAAGCGACAATCATTGCCTGGTTGAAAAGCGTAGGCGATTTTGTAAACGCCGAAGAAACCATAGTGGAAGTTGCTACCGATAAAGTAGACAGCGATGTTCCCTCACCGGTTTCGGGGACGATTACTGAAATTCGTTTTCATAAAGATGCTGTTGTGGGTGTGGGAGAAATTTTGGCCTTGATTGATGCTGATGAGAAAGTAGGAGGAAAGAAAATCACGATTGGCAAAACGGAAACTAAGTCAATGCCTGCTGAAACAAAAAAGGCAGAAGTAACCCGAGGCGCAGCCGAACTGAGCGTAGCTAAATTACAAGTCAAATCCAATCCGGACGCTTTTCTTTCACCGTTAATCATCAGCATTGCGCAAAAAGAAAATTTATCAATTGAGGAGTTGCAAACTATTCCGGGTTCAGGAACGGATGGACGAGTCCAAAAAAGTGATGTTTTCGATTATTTAAAAAGCAGAAAATATCCAATACAAAGCAAACCTTCTGTCACATCGAGCGCAGTCGAGATGCCTAAATCAACTTTTCCAAAACCAAAAATCAATTTCACGGAAGGAAAAGATCATATTGTTGAAATGGATCGCATGCGTAAAATGATTGCGGATCATATGGTGTATTCAAAACAAACTTCGCCACACGTAACATCCTATATTGAAGTGGATGTGACGAATTTGGTGAACTGGAGAAACGAAAACAAAGATAAGTTTCAGGCGAAATACAATGTAAAGTTGACGTTCACACCTGTTTTTGTTCAGGCTGTAGCCAAAGCAATTCAGGATTTCCCGATGATTAATGTTTCTGTTGATGAGAAAAACATTATTGTGCACAAAGACATCAACGTTGGAATGGCAACGGCATTACCAAGCGGCAACCTGATTGTTCCCGTGGTGAAAAATGCCAATGAAAAGGATTTAGCAGCCTTGGCCAAAGATGTAAACCATCTGGCAGAAAGCTCCCGAAATAATAAACTAAAACCGGAGGAAATTCAAGGCAGTACGTTCACTATTTCCAATGTGGGGACTTTTGGAAGTTTGATGGGAACGCCAATTATCAACCAGCCCGAAGTAGCCATTTTAGCCTTAGGAATTATTAAAAAACGCCCTGAAGTGATTACGACTTCTAAAGGCGATGAAATCGCTATCCGCAGTATGATGTTCCTTTCTTTATCCTTTGACCATCGTGTGGTTGACGGTTTTTTGGGCGGCTCTTTTTTGCGAAAAGTGGGCGATTATTTAGAACAATTTGAAACAAACACAACTTTATAATATCATGCAAGACCTAATGACACACTCAATTAAAATAACGAAAGTAGCGCATTCCAAAGCGCGTGAAGTTGATTTTCACAACATCGTTATGGGCACTCGGTTTTCGGATCATATGTTTATTTGCGATTATCAAAACGGCGAATGGCAAAACCCGAGAATTGAACCTTTAGCTTTAATTCCGACTCATCCTGCGGCTATGGCATTACATTATGGCCAGGCAATTTTTGAAGGAATGAAAGCCACTTTGGGAAAAGACGGCACGCCGTTATTATTCCGTCCCGATGAGAATGCCAAACGAATGAATTTCAGTGCAAACAGAATGGGAATGCCATTGTTTCCGGAAGAATTATTTGTGGAAGCGTTAAAGCAATTTGTGGCAATAGAAAAGAAATGGATCCCAACACAGGAAGGCAGTGCTTTATATCTGCGTCCGTTTATGTATGCCGATGAACCTTTTATCGGAATGCGTGCAGCGACCAGTTTTAAATTTATCATCATGGCTTCGCCGACAGGGCCTTTCTTCCATAAAAAAATAAGGTTGTATGCTGAAAGAAAATATGTTCGTGCTGTAAATGGCGGAACGGGAGAAGCTAAAGCGGCTGGAAATTATGCTGGTGCAATTCGTCCGACGGAACATGCCAAAACCAAAGGATATGACCAGGTGCTGTGGTTAGATGCCCAGCACTTTGAATATATTCAGGAAGTAGGCACGATGAATATTTTCTTCAAAATTGGGGGTAAATTCATTACGCCCGATTTGAGCGGTTCCATTCTGGCCGGAATTACCCGAATGAGTGTCATTGCTATTTTGCGTGACAAAGGATATGAAGTTACGGAACGCCCTATCACCCTTACCGAAATCATTGAAGCCTCAAAAAACGGAACTTTAGAAGAAGCATTTGGTGCCGGAACAGCGGTGGGCATAGCCCGAATTGAAGAAATTGGCAACAAGGATTTGTCGATTAAATTCCCAACGGAGAATCCAGTTTCCGATATGGTGGCGGACACTTTAGAAGGAATAAAAACACAAAAGGTAGAAGATAAATTCGGCTGGTTAGTCGAAGCAAAATAAGATTACAATTACGCAAATGGTTTACCATTTAGCCCCGATTGCAAAGCGGGAATATGGATTTCAGATAAAGCCCGAACCATTCGCTCTTAAAATTTAAAAATGAGTTTATTAGATAAAAACATCCTCGAAAGCGCCTTTTCAACAATGGCCACTGCCAAGGCGATGACCAACTTGTATGAAGATAATTTCAAGATTGTTTCCAAATATGTTCACGCCACTTCGCGTGGGCACGAAGCCATTCAGATTGCGATGGCGATGCATTTATTACCACAGGATTATGCTTTTCCGTATTATCGGGATGATGCGATGCTGCTTGGCATTGGGATGCAGCCTTATGATTTGATGTTGCAGCTGATGGCAAAAAGGGACGACCCATTTTCCGGTGGGCGAACGTATTACTGTCACCCAAGTTTGAAAGATGCTGATAAGCCTAAAATTCCGCATCAGTCGTCAGCAACCGGTATGCAGGCCATTCCGGCAACGGGTGCTGCGATGGGTTTTTGGTATAAAGAAAATATTGGAATTCAAGATAAGAATCTCGAAAATCCAATTGTAGTTTGTTCACTGGGAGACGCATCAGTAACCGAAGGTGAAATCGCTGAAGCATTCCAAATGGCGGCTTTGAAGCAATTACCGATTTTGTATTTGGTACAAGATAACGGTTGGGATATTTCGGCGAATGCTGCTGAAACCCGTGCGCAAAATGCGTTTGAGTATGCCAAAGGTTTCCACGGAATTGAAGCGATTTCGATTGATGGCGCCAATTTTACCGAAAGTTATTTAGCGATTCAAAAAGTAGTGAAAACGATTCGCGAAGAACGCCGTCCTTTTTTGGTGCATGCCAAAGTACCATTGCTGAATCACCATACTTCTGGTGTTCGTATGGAATGGTATCGCGATGATTTGGAAGAAGCCAATTCCCGCGATCCTTATCCGGTGTTGGTCAAACAACTCTTGGAAGCTGGATTCACTGATGAAGAAATTCAAACTATAGAAAATTCGGCTGTGGCCAAAGTAAAATCAGATTTCAAAAGAGCACAACAAGCGGAAGATCCAAAACCCGAAGATTTATTTACCCATGATTTTGCGCCGACGCCAATTACGGAAGAAGTAGGCGAGAGAAATCCGCAACGCGAGGATAAAGTGGTTATGGTGGATTGTGCTTTGTTTGCAGTGGAAGAATTGATGAGATCGCATAAAGAATGTTTGCTCTACGGACAAGACGTAGGCGGACGCTTAGGTGGCGTTTTCAGAGAGGCTGCGACTTTGGCACAAAAGTTTGGTGACGAACGTGTGTTCAATACGCCAATCCAGGAAGCGTTTATCGTAGGCTCAACGGTGGGAATGTCAGCCGTTGGTTTGAAGCCAATTATTGAGGTACAGTTTGCTGACTACATTTGGCCGGGCTTGAACCAATTATTTACCGAAGTCAGTCGTTCGAGTTATTTATCCAATGGAAAATGGCCGGTGAGTATGATTTTGCGAGTGCCGATTGGGGCTTATGGTAGCGGTGGTCCTTATCATTCCTCTTCTGTAGAAAGTGTGCTGACCAACATTCGCGGAATAAAGATTGCGTATCCGAGCAACGGAGCCGATTTAAAAGGTTTGCTGAAGGCGGCGTATTACGATCCGAATCCTGTAGTGATTTTGGAACATAAAGGATTGTATTGGAGTAAAGTGAAAGGTACTGATACAGCAAAGGTAAATGAACCAAGTGAAGATTATATTTTGCCTTTTGGCAAAGCCAATATTGTACAGGAAATCTGGGAGCAGGAATCGGAGGAAACTATTTCGGTCATTACTTACGGAATGGGTGTTCATTGGGCACTGAATGCTTCCGAGACTATGAAACAAAATGTCGAGATTATCGATTTACGAACGCTGTATCCGCTAGACGAGGAAGCGATTTTGAAATCGGTAATAAAGACGAAGAAATGTTTGGTAGTTACTGAAGAACCAACGAACAATTCGTTTGCGAGAAGTTTGACGGGAATGATACAGGAAAAATGTTTTAGACACCTCGATGCTCCAGTAATGGTTATTGGTTCTGAAAATATGCCGGCCATACCGCTGAACAGTACACTGGAATTCACTATGATTCCGAATGCGGATAAAGTAAAAGCCAAGATGGTGGAGTTGATGAGCTATTAGTGTCTAGTGTGCAGTAAGCAGTACTCAGATTATTAAATAAAAATAGAAACCCGCAACATTTTTGTTGCGGGTTTTTATTTCTGAACACCTGCCGGCAGGCAGGCTGGCTACTTCTTCTGCGGTGGATATTGTTCCAAAATCCTGGAAACAAATTCCTTTATTTTTTCATCTTTTTTATTGGTGTCTTTTGTCAGAGTGCCTTGGCCTTCGCCTTGCCAGATTAATTCTTTTTTCTTCGCATCGATGATGTCAATGTATAAAGTTCCTTCAGTATATCGCGAAACAGATGAATTTCCTCCCCATAAATAAGGATTCCAACCGAAACCCCAACCATAACCCCAACCGGCGTTGAATTGGTTCACATTAACCTGTTCTCTTTCTTTGGTAAAAAAGGATACCAGCAAGTCTGGATTATCACTTTTGGTAAATCCCTTTGAAGCCATCACCTCATCAATAGAGCGGAGAATTCTTTTTTTATCTAAATCGGAAATCTCGGCTTTGTCTATTCCGGTTTTGTGGAAAGCATAAGTCTTGTAGGGTGAAAAATCTACTTTTTTGTCATAATCTGAATTCACGCTGACCGAACAGCACGAGGATAAAACAAAGAATAAGAGTAACGGTAAAAATTTGAGTGTGTTCATAGCTATTTTTTTTAGATTCTTAGATTGCTGCGCCAGTTCGCTGAAGCTCGTGTGTCAGACATTATAGATAATTAGACCAATCATTACTACTTACCAAAATCTAAGTAGTCTAAGCAGTCTAAAAATCTAATAACTTTTCGTCAACTATGTTAGGGATGGTAACTTTTAATAAAGGTTGCGTGGCCATGGCTCTTTTTATTGCAAAAATTGCACCTTCATTCCTGGCCCAATTTCTTCTTGAAATTCCGTTATTCACATCCCAGAAAAGCATTGATTCTAAGCGTCTTGACGCGTGGGCTGAACCATCAAGAACCATACCAAATCCACCGTTTATTACTTCACCCCATCCAACGCCGCCGCCATTGTGAATAGAAACCCAGGTAGCACCACGAAAACTGTCACCAATTACGTTTTGGATTGCCATATCGGCAGTAAAACGGGAACCATCATAAATATTTGAAGTTTCTCTGTAAGGAGAATCGGTTCCTGAAACGTCGTGATGATCGCGGCCCAAAACTACATAACCAATTTCGTCACGGGCAATTGCCTGATTGAAGGCTTCGGCGATTTTTATTCTTCCTTCGGCATCGGCATACAAGATTCGGGCTTGTGAGCCAACGACTAATTTATTTTCCTGTGCGCCTTTTATCCATTGGATATTATCGGCCATTTGTTGTTTGATTTCGGAAGGCGAACTTGTCATCATTTCTTCCAAAACATCGCAGGCAATTTTATCTGTTTTTGCCAAATCTTCAGGATTTCCGGAAGCACAAACCCAACGGAATGGCCCAAATCCATAATCAAAACACATTGGTCCCATGATGTCCTGCACATAGCTCGGATATTTAAAATCGATTCGGTTTGGAGCCATGACATCGGCCCCGGCTCGGGAAGCTTCCAATAGAAAAGCATTTCCGTAGTCAAAGAAATAAGTTCCTTTTTCAGTGTGTTTGTTGATTGCTTTGGCATGACGTCGTAGTGTTTTTTGAACTTCTTCCTTGAATTTAGCCGGATTGTTAGCCATCATTTCGTTGGCATCTTCAAAAGAAATTCCAACAGGATAATAACCACCAGCCCAAGGATTGTGCAATGAAGTTTGGTCTGAACCTAAATCAATATGCAAATTTTCCTGGTCAAAACTTTCCCATACATCCACTATGTTTCCGAGATACCCAATGGAAACCGTTTCCTGATCATGAAGCGCTTTTTTGACTCTCGGAACCAAATCGTTGATGTTTTCTATAACTTCATTAATCCAACCTTGTGAATGGCGAATGTGTGTAATTTTTGGATTGACTTCGGCACAAACTGTTACACACCCTGCAATGTTTCCGGCTTTTGCTTGTGCGCCTGACATTCCGCCTAAACCGGAAGTCACAAACAAACCACCTTTTGGTACTTTTTTAATTTTCCTGAATCCGTTTAAAACGGTTATTGTAGTTCCGTGAACGATTCCCTGTGGGCCAATATACATATAACTTCCGGCAGTCATTTGTCCGTATTGTGATACGCCTAGAGCATTCATTTTTTCCCAATCGTCAGGGTTGGAATAATTTGGAATCACCATTCCGTTGGTTACTACAACTCTTGGCGCTTCTTTATGTGAAGGATATAGTCCCATTGGATGACCGGAATACATCGTTAAGGTTTGCTCTTCGGTCATTTCTGCCAAATATCGCATCGTTAGGAGATATTGCGCCCAGTTTTGAAAAACAGCACCATTTCCGCCATAGGTAATTAACTCATGTGGATGTTGCGCCACGGCATAATCCAAATTGTTTTGAATCATCAGCATGATGGCTTTTGCCTGCTCCGACTTTCCGGGATATTCAGAAATTGGGCGCGCATACATTTTGTAATCCGGGCGAAAACGATACATATAAATACGGCCGTATTTTTCTAATTCTTCTTTGAATTCGAGTAGTAAAGTGGCGTGATGTTGTGGTTCAAAATAGCGCAACGCATTTTTCAACGCGAGTTTTTTCTCTTCCTCTGAAAGAATTTCTTTTCGTTTTGGCGCGTGATTTATTTCGACTTCGTATGGTTTTATGTTGGGTAAAACGGATGGGATTCCTTGTAGAATTTGTTCTTGAAATGTCATTTTTAGACTTCTTAGATTGTTAGATATTTAGACTTCTTAGATTGTTAGATATTTTTTTTAAATTAAAACCCTTTTTAAAAGGTCTAAACCTCTAAAAAGTCTAAGATGTCTTTTTAATAGTTCCTGTTTTTTTATCGAATCCGTATGGACAATGACGGCAGCCACTTTTGCAGCAATAGCCGCGTTTTAGGTGGTATTTTTCGGTGAAACATTTATAACCTTCGGGTGTGAAATAGAAATCTTCTCCTTCGATTAATATTTTTTCATTATTTTGCTCGTCCATAGCTACAAATTTAAAGCATTATAACAAATGTTTGTAATCGTTTCGAGATATTTAATTCCAAAAGGTTTTAGGGGAATAACTTTATTTCCTTTTATTATTGTTTCCGAAAGTGATTTGAAGCAAAATACGGTCATCATTAACCATGAAAAGATTCATATTCGCCAACAAATTGAGTTACTGATTTTACCTTTTTTTATTTGGTATGGAACAGAGTTTTTGATTAAATGGTTTATCTATAAAGAGAAAAATATTGCTTATAAAAATATTTCTTTTGAACGGGAAGCGTATGCCAAAGAAAAAGACCTTTGCTATTTAAAGCAAAGGTCTTTTTGGAGGTTTTTGTGTTATGTGATTAGTAAATAATTTTTTTCGTCACTGTCTCGCCAGTATCTAATTTTATTTTCAGAAATAGTGTTGTATTGTTTTTATGTAATCCTGATAGGATAGTATAATTAGCATTTATATTGGTGTATGTATTTAATTTTTGACCTAGAAGATTAAAGACATCGATTGACTCCATGTTTAAATTACTGGAGCTAACGGCAACTTCATTATCTGTCATAACTTTTATAGTATTGTCAAAAGAAAGGTCTGGATTTCCTAAGGCATTATTTATATAAATCACTCTAAATCTTTCATTAATCATTCCGGTTGAAGTAGTAAATTCATATGGACTTACTCTTATATCATGTATAATGTTCAATAAATTATCTTTCAAATAGATATTTTGAGAGGTAAAAAATCCATCAACGCCAGCAATCGCAATTTTGTAATTACCTTGCGTCGGAATATTTAACCCAATAGGCACTTCATCATTTATATCAAAAGGTAAGGCTCTTCCCTGAATGGAAAACTTAGTATCATCAATGAGTGAATAAATTAAAGTTCCACCTGTGTTTTGAGTTACACAATCATAGAAACTATCTGTTCCCATAGTTGCATTTTCAATATAGCCAAACAATGTTCTGTCCGTTTGATTGTTTGGATTAACTAAGTCAAGCCATATTCTGTTTCGTTCAATGTTGGTAATATCTGAGGATGCACTAATGGTTGAATTTTGCATTTTGTAAAAGGTACTGTTGCTATACGTTGCACTTCTTAGGCTATTGGTGAAACCAACAGTGACATTCGCTGCCGCGGCTACAGCGGGACCATCAACCATTTGGACAAAAAATCCTTGCGCCGCGCCAATGAACAGGTCAGAAGCAGCCGCAGGACAGCAACTTGTCCCTGTAAAATTATAAGTCAGGTAATCGCCCGGACTATAATTGGAAATAAAGGAACCATAAAACGGACTAGCCACGATATTTGTTGGTAACTGTCCATGTGTCCACAGCCTGACATTCCCTTCGATTTTGGTATTATTGTCAAACAGGAATTGACTTGCGCGGATGGCTGAAGGGTATGGATTTCCAAGCAAGTTCCAATTATCACTCAGATTTGTTATTTGAGTTCCGTTTGTACCATAATGTGTAGCGGTGTTTTGGTCTGGACCTCTCTCAATAGGAACCGTTATATTTCCATTATTGGGAACTCCTGTAAAGCTTCCACTTAATACATTGAATGTTGTATTGTTAAAAGGAGCTGTGCCAGGTGACCGTGCAATATACCCTTTTCCTGTGACCATAGTTCCAGAGAAATTTTGCCACGTTCCCCAACCGGCATTAGAATTTGGAATAGTTGTATTCCATGTGTAAATTGCACCAAAGGAATAGGGAGAAACGATATTGCTTATATTAAAATTAGCAACAGGTGAAGACCAATAAACATAGTCTAAGGTTCTGATATTTGGAGATTCTCTTTTATAGGTAATATTTCCAGAATTTAAAACATTGTTTATCTGAATCAAACTCGCGCTGTTGTTAATGGTGAAAATACCACCAGTTTGCACGGTAACTTTATCCGTAATGGTTAAATTTTGATTTGAATTAATTGTTAATAGTGCATTACTATATAACAATAAGTTGTATCCAACAGCATTAGGTGCTCCAGAAATTACGGGGTCATTTGCTACATCAGGGATTACCACGCAGTCAGCGCTTGTTGGAACACCACTTGGCGTCCAGTTATCATCGATATTCCAATTGGTATTTGTAGATCCATCCCAGATTTTGGTACCAGTAACTGTAACAAGAACATTATCAGTATATTTTAAATTTGTTCCGCTACAAAGGGCGTAAGTTACTTCGGCCGTGTAGACGGTTGTAACGGATGGACAAACAGTTACAATGTCTGTTGTTCCTACAACAGTACCTGTAGTACCGTTACCTTCATACCATTTGATAGAAGTTAAAGATGGCCCAGATGGAGTAAATCTCCAGGCTTCATCTGTAACTGCCCAATTTGTACTTAAACCATTACGATTTGGCGCAACTACTGCGGCTGTTCCAGTTAAATTTTGAATGCCTACAATAGCATTACCATTGTTCCAGGTTGCACATATATTTTTTTCTTTAATAAAAAGATCAATAACATTAGTATTTTCATACAGCACAATCATACCTGTATATAAACTGGAGTTACAAGTGGAAGAAAACATTGGAATATCGTGCCATGAAGCGACAAGTGCTCTGCATCCTGTATTTAAAGTAATCAATTCCCAGCTAACTTTTCCGCCTATCCCTGGATCAATGTCGTGATAGACACCAAAAATAGTATTTTTGAATAGAGAAGTATTTGGTAGGTCTGCGTTGAATGACCAATTGGAATAACCGCCTGGAATATTAGAGGTAGTGTCAAATGTTATTGTACCATTAGATCCAATTAAGCATTTATTGTAATTATTTCCATAAAAACAGAAGTTAAAAGGCAGATTAATAATTGGGGACCATTTATCATCAACGTTAACACTTACAGGGTTTTGCAAACAACTATACTGGTATGGCGGAGCATAAGGAATAGATGCAACAGTATAATCTGTAGCTTGATTTAACTGTAAATAGGTAGCTTCTAAGTTTGTGCAAGTTGATGCTGAACACGCCACCGCAGCAGGATTACCGCTGCTTAGTCCTAGTCCGCCGGCAACTACCGAAGGACATGATAATGTTGTTGTACCGCTTCCACTACCAACAGCACAAGGAGTATAATTTGTTGGTCCAAACCAGGAACTGTAATCAGTACCTCCACAATAGGCCCGCACCCAAAAGTAGTATACCTGACCAGATACTAATCCAGTAAGTGTTACTCCATTTACTCCAGCTGCAGTTGAACCGGTTGGAGTAGAACCCGTTGTCGGTGGAGTATTAGTTGTAGTAATATAATATTGATAACCGTTAGAAGCCGGAGGAGTTGTATTTGCCCAATTTATCGTTGCGCTGGTCGTAGATAAGATATTTGCATATAAGTCAGAAGGAGGAGGGCAACTTGGCGTTGTTGCACAAATACCAAATGTTCCATTATTGTTATTTCCATATTCCCATACCCTAATGAAGATAGTTTGCCCAGGTGTTAAACCTACCATAGATATGTTTGACATTAATCCATTAGTACTATCATCATCATCACACTCTAACAATGTTAATGAACCACAGGTTCCTGAATAGAATGCCATGCCACTATCGGTTATAACTCCTGATTGTAAATCAACAGTAAGAACTCCTGTTGCAGGTACAACTGCTGAGAACCATACGTCACTACCAATATAATTGGCACATCCCGGTGCTGTTATTCCCCCACTTGCAGCAGCTCCGGAATTTGTATATGTGGAATAGCTGCAAGTTGTACTGACAGTTAATGAAATGGCGCTGCAAGGATCGTCATTTGTAAGAGCATTATTAGTCAATGTAGTTGTTATAATAGTACCCGAACTTGTTCCTGAGCCACAAGTGTTTGCAGCTCTCACTCTATAATAATAAGTAGTGCCCGACGATAAGCCTGTAACATTATAGGTAATTACATTACCGACCGATAAATTGTTATAGCCCGAAACCATCGAAGTAAATCCGCTGTCGGTAGCAACATCCAGATAATATCCGGTTGCCCCTGCTAAAGATGCCCAGTTGGCTGTAATAGCGGAAGTGGTTGCGCCACTTCCAGCTGAAGCCGTAGGTGCGGAAGGAACCGTGGTAACGATTACCGGTCCCGAAACAGCACTAGTTACAATACAAGATATGGTACTTGTGATAACACAATAATAATACAAGGTTCCCGTTGAAGTTGTCAAAGGAGAATATGATGATGAATTTGCACCCAAAATCGATGACCCCCCTGCGTTAGAGTTAGCTGTATTTGAATACCACTGGTAAGAAAGGACTGTGCCTCCTGTTGCAGAAGCACTAAAGGCAGCTGATGTAGCATTTAAGCAAAGATTTTGTATTGTAGTCGAGGGAGAAGTCGCTATAACAAATGGGGAACAGTCGGCTGTTGTAAAATTTATCGACGAAGACCATGGTCCATAACTATCCGGCGAACTACCACATTTGGAGCGAACCCAAACATAATAGGTAGTATTAATTGCAAGACCAGTAAGATCATATGAGTTTGTACCAAGATTTACACCCTGAGGGGTTACGTTTCCTCCCAATGGCTGAGTAGCATTGCTTGTACTATAATATATATCATACGGAGCCGCAGGTGTATTACTCCAGGTTAAAGAAGCAGTTGTTGAACCCACAGCGCTTGCTGCTAAACCGCTGGGTGCAGCATTACAGCGTATACAGTCTACCTTAATATTAAACCCCGCTGCATTAGTTGCTCCATCAGAAGTAAATTTTATAGTTAATGAACCGTCAGATGATATAGTAGAAATATAGGTAGTAATAGTTGGTGCAGCAAGACCATTATGTGCCAAAAGATTAGTTGTGCCATTTAAAGATCCCCCATTATCGTCCCAAATTTCAATTGTATCTCCAGTATTACCAACGGCATAGGAAATAAACTGAATTCTAATTCTATCACCAGCTGTATAACCAGATGCGGTAGGCTTAAATGTTACTTGATTAATCTGATTGGCACTATACTCATCAGTAGCTCCTCCATTATCATAGAAATTGTAACTTGCGAACGAATTATATGAACCACCATTTGGATAAGTATCTAAAACTACAGTGGTTCCACTGCATGCAGAAGGCGTACCATTGCCATTTTGAACAGGACCCACAGTAGTATTTTCCGGGTAACCAGTACCTACTGTCGACGCTGTACCGGATACATAACAAGTCCAAGATATATCGTCAAGGTATAAAGTAGATGCCGTACCTCTGGTATATGTATCTCTAATTCTAAATTTAACATTAGTCGAATTAAACGTAGCAGTATTAAAGTCATATGAGACCAATTGCC